>NZ_JBEOSV010000002.1:110588-389053 GCF_040303245.1 Kitasatospora sp. NPDC096077
CCCGCCGCCCCCCGGGCGGGGGCCGGCCCCCGCGCCCCCCCCCCCCCCCGCCGCAGCGAAGGCCCGCCTCCCGGACACCCCTCCCGCCCAGTCACCCGCCACCGGTGGGCGGACGGAGAACCGGCCCCCGGGCCTGCTCCCCGGCCCGGGCCGGGGAACAGGCCGGTGGACGACGTCGGCGGCAGCGGGCCTCAGGAGAGCATGTTGATCCGGTACTGCATGATCCGGTAGTTCTGCGGGTCGTACCACTGGCTGACGACGATGTGGAAGTTGCCGAACGTCGAGCCGGGGATGACGAAACCGCCGTACGGGCTGGCGACCAGGTTGGTGACCTCCTGCCCCGGGGTGCTGGGGAGGATCATGGCCTGCTCCAGCGTCCGGGTGAGGTCCGAGGTCGGCAGGGGGAAGACCATGGCCCTGATCGACAGCGGGTCCATGTTGAGCCAGGTGAGCACGTACTTGCCGTCCATGGCGCGGAAGCACAGCTCGCCCCACTTGCGGGTGCCGAGGACGGTGGTCGGCGCGGGGGCGTTCCAGCGCCACCCGCCGTCGGCGTAGCCCCACGGCTCGTAGGCGTCCGGGGTGCCGAGGCTCTCCTTCCGTACCCGGTGCAGCAGCATCCCGGATTCCACGTCGCGGTTGAACACCGTGGACAGCACGTAGCAGTAGCCGTCGTCGGCCACGGCGTAGGTCTTCTGCTGGAACTGCCCGCCGTACAGGTCGGCCGGCCACTGGCAGAGGTACTCCCAGGTCTGGCCGTTGTCGGTGGAGCGCCAGAAGTCGGTGTGGTGGGTGTCGTAGATGACGCCGCGCATGAGGTGCATGTACATCACCCCGTCGACGACGAAGACGTCGGACGGGATCGCGGTCGTGAACTTGTCGCCGACCCGGTTGTGCGGTTCGTCGACGAGGCTGATGCCGTGGTCGCCCCGGACGACGCCGTCGATGCGCAGGTTGTTCAGGTCCGCGCTGCTGGAACGCAGGCCGACCGGGGCGTTCCACTGGCCGTGGCCGACCTGGTCGCCGTCGAAGGTGTCGCCGCAGACGAAGAGCATGGTGCCGTCCGGGCAGAGCACGGGGATCCCGAGGTCGGTCCAGGGTGCGCCGAGCGACCCGGTTTCGACGGGGCCGCTGAGGTTCTTCAGCTTGGTCGCGATCGTCGGACCGGTCGGGTCGTAGGGGCCGTTGGCGAGTGCCGCCGGGGCGCCCGAGGCGATCGCCCCCGCCCCCGCGGCGACGCCGAGGCCGATCCTGAGGAGTCGGCGGCGGGTGGGCCCGCCGGTCGTCACGTCGTTTCCGTCCGCTGAGCGTGTCATGGTGCCGATGGCCCTTCCGAGTCGACGGATCCCGCGGCTGCCCCTGGAGCGGCATGTGGAACGCGCGCACACCGGTGGCGACGGGCGTCACCGAGGCTACGGCGGCCCGTCGCCGCGTCGACGGTCGGTGGACGGACCTTCACCCGAATCGGTGAGGACGGAGGGGAGTTGACGGTTCGGACCGGTGGCCGGGACCGGCCGCGCGGAAGGCTCCACCGCACGCGGTTCCACCGCACACCGCGCCGACGTCACACCGCGCCGACCGTCACACCGCGCCGACCGTCACGCCGCGGCGACCTCCTGCGGCGGGGCCGGCCGGGTGCCGCGCGGGAGCAGCAGCGGGGTGGCCAGGATGAGCAGCCCCGCGACCGCGAGCGCGGTGCGCGGCCCGGTGGCGTCGGCGAGCAGTCCGCCGAGCGCGGTGCAGACGGCGATGGAGGCCTGCTGGCCGATGGACCAGGCGGAGAGGGTGCGGGCGACCAGGTGCTCGGGTGTGCGTTCGAGCCGGTAGGTGGCGAGCACCGGGCTGTACAGGCTCATGTTGACGATGATCGCCAGCTCGACGGCCATCACGGTGAGCAGGCCGACCACGCCGGGGCGGACGAGGACCAGGCCGATCAGCCAGACGGCGCGCAGCGCGCCGACGGTGCGGAACACCCGGTCCCGGCCGTGGCGGGCCACCACGCGCCGGGCCAGCCGGGAGCCGATCAGTCCGCCGAGGCAGGGGGCGGCGAAGGCGAGGCCGTACTGCCAGGGCGGGAAGTGGAGTTGGCGCAGCAGCAGGACGGCCAGCACCGGTTCGGTGGCCATGATCAGTCCGCCGACGAGCAGGTTGTTGAGGTAGAGGGCCCGCAGGTCGGGGTCGCCGAGGATGTGCCGCCAGCCGTCGAGCAGCGCGCCGGTGCGCACCGTGCCCCGGTCGTTCGGTGGCGGTGGCGGGGGCTCCTCGCGGCCGCGGATCGCGGTGATGCCGAGAGCGGAGAGCAGGTAGCTGAGCGCGTCCGCGATCACGGTGGTGACCGGTCCGAGCAGGCCGATGGCGGCGCCGCCGAGCGGTGGCCCGATCGCGATGGAGCTCCAGTTGGTGGACTCGAAGCGGGCGTTGGCCACCAGCAGGTCCTCCGGCCGTACGAGGGCCTTGAGGTGGGCGCCGCTGGCCGCGTTGAACGCGATCTTGGCGGCGGCGACCACGGCGGAGACCGCCAGCAGCTGGACGAAGCCGAGCAGTCCGAGGGCGTAGGCGAGCGGGATCGTCGCCATCGCCGTGAACCGGGCGAGGTCCATCGCGATCATCACCGGGCGCTTGCGCCGGAACTCCCCCCAGGGGGCGAGTGGTACCGCGATCAGCGCCCCCACCGCGGGGCCCACCGCGGACAGCGCGGACACCTGCGCCGGGCCGGCGTGCAGCACCAGGACGGCGAGCAGCGGCAGCGCCCCGAAGCCCAATCCGGAGCCGTACGCGCTCACCGCGTAGGCCACCCACAACCAGCCGAACCGCCGCCCCAGCCGCGTCCTGGCCGTTCCGCCCACCCTGTCCCGGCGCATGTCCCGGCGTGCTCCCTCGACATTCCGGTCGCACGATCCGACCGCACAATCCGACGTTGACCGGGCAGAGCCAACCGGGCGGCGCAGCCGCAGGTCAAACAACCGCTCCGCGCACTCCGTACAACCGGTCGTTGTTCCCTAAGGTGGGTCGGCATGGACTTCGAAGCCGTACGCACCTTCGCCGCAGTCGCGGCGGCGGGCCAGTTCCAGAAGGCCGCGGCCGACCTGGCGATCACCCAGCAGGCCGTCTCCAAGCGGATCGCCGCCCTGGAGCGCGACCTCGGTGTCCGGCTGTTCACCCGGACCCCGCGCGGCGCCGAACTCACCATCGACGGGCAGGCGTTCCTGCCGCACGCCCGCGAACTGCTGCGCGCCGCCGAGCGCGCGGTCGCCTCCGTGCGCACCGGCCGTCGGCCGCTGCGGGTGGACGTGATCGCCTCGCGCGTCGCGCCGTCGGGCCTGTTGCGGGAGTTCCACCGGGTGAACCCCGGGATCGAGCTGGACGTGGTGATGCTGTTCGACGTCGAGGCGGCCGTCACCGCGCTCCGCTCGGGCGCGATCGACGCGTCGTTCCGGGCGGTGGCCGCGCCAGGCCGGCCGCTGCCCGACGACATCGGGTCCGTCCGGGTGCTGGACGAGCCGTTGCAGCTCCTCACCGGTCCCGCCCACGCGCTGGCGGGCGCCCGTTCGGTGACCGTCGCCGAGCTCGTCGGGCACCGGATCTGGATGCCCGGCATCGCCCCCGGCACCGAGTGGGCCGCCTACTACGAGGACCTGGTGGCCGGGTTCGGCCTCACCATCGAGGCGACCGGGCCCAACTTCGGCTCGGACGCGCTCCTGGACACCGTCGCCGACACCCCGGCCCTGGCGACCCTGATGAGCGAGTACACCCGCCTGGTCTGGCCGGCCGGCCACGGCCTGCGCCGCATCCCGGTGACCGGCCCGACGCCGGTCTACCCGCACTCGCTGCTGTGGCACCGCGACAACCCCCACCCGGCGTTGCCGGTGCTGCGCGCCCACCTGGTCGCCGCCGCGCCCGCCCTCGACGCGGCCGGCACCTGGCGGCCGGACTGGGTGCTCCCGCGCTGAGCCGACGGGCGGAACGCGCGGACGGCGGAACGGGACGGCACGGGCGGCGGTCGGAACGGGGGCGGACGGGCGGCGGGGCGGGCTGGCTCAGGCCTCCTCGCGCCAGCCCTCGTAGGAGCCGACCACGGTGTCCAGGGCGTGCAGCAGGGCGGGCGTCCAGCCGTCGGACGGCGGGTCGAGGACGACCAGCCACTGGGCGTCCTCGGCGTCGTCCTCGCCGGCCAGGGCGTCGCGGACGATCTCCAGCTCGCCGAGGTCGGGGTGGGCGGCGGAGAGCTCCTCGGCGGCCTCGTCGGCGGTGTCGCGGTCGGGCAGGACGAGCAGCTGGCGGCCGTACGGGTCGTCGACGGCCGGGAGGTCGGGGGTGTGGTTCTCGGTCACCGTGCCATTCTCCAGGTCGGGCGCGGTGCTCCGGCAGGGCGGTCCCGGAGCCGGGACGGCGTCGGCCCGGGCGGGAGGGAAGGCGCCGGCCCGGACGGGAGGGTCCGCGGCCCGGGCGGGAGTGTCCGTGGCCCGTGGGATGCTGGTAGGCGATGGCCAGGAAGAGTGCACCCGACGACCTGCTCGCCCCGCTGACCCTCGCGGTCGGCCAGGAGGAGCTGCTGCTGGACCGCGCGGTCGCCCAGGTGGTGGCCGCGGCGAAGGCGGCGGACCCGGACACCGACGTGCGGGACCTCCCGCCCGGCGGCCTGCAGCCCGGCAGTCTGGCCGAGCTGACCACGCCCTCGTTGTTCGCCGAGCGCAAGGTGATCGTGGTCCGGGCCGCGCAGGACCTCTCCGCCGACTCGGTGAAGGAGGTCAAGGCGTACATCGAGGCGCCGGCCGAGGAAGTGATCATGGTGCTGGTGCACGCCGGCGGGGCCAAGGGCAAGGGCCTGCTGGACGCCGGGCGCAAGGCGGGCGGGCGTGAGGTGGCCTGCGCCAAGCTGGCCAAGGCGAGCGAGCGACTGGCCTTCGTCAAGGGCGAGTTCCGTGCGCTGGGCCGTTCGGCGACCCCGGAGGCCTGCCAGGCGCTGCTGGACGCGCTCGGCAGCGACCTGCGCGAACTGGCCGCCGCGTGCAGCCAGTTGACCTCGGACGTCGAGGGCGCCATCGACGAGACGGTGGTGGCCCGTTACTACAGCGGCCGGGCCGAGGCGACCGGCTTCGAGGTGGCGGACCTGGCGGTCACCGGCCGGGCGGCCGAGGCGCTGGAGCGGCTGCGCTGGGCGCTGGCCGTCGGCCAGCCGCCGACCGGCATCACCTATGCGCTGGCCTCCGGCGTGCGCAGCATCGGGCGGCTGGCGACGACCGGGCGGAACATGCGCCCGGCCGATCTGGCCCGCGAGTTGGGCATGCCGCCGTGGAAGGTGGACCGGGTCCGCCAGCAGATGCGCGGCTGGACGGGCGACGCGGTGGCCACCGCGCTGACCGAGATCGCCCGGGCCGACGCCGCCGTGAAGGGCGGCGGGGCCGACCCGGCGTTCGCCCTGGAGCGCGCGGTGGTCGCCGTCGCCAGGGCCGCCCGGGCCGGCTCCCGGCCCTCCTACTGACGCCCCCGGCCGGCTCCCGGCCCTCCTCCTGACGCCCCCGGGCCGGGGTTCCGCTACTTGCGCATGGCCCGGAGCGCGTTGTCGGCGTCCTCCTGCAGGGCGGTGCGCAGGTCGTTCATGGACGGGGGGTTGTCCTTGCCCTGGCTGTAACTGGCGTTGTAGGTGAGGTAGAAGGTCATCCCGCCGTCGAGGACGTCCACCTCGGCGTACAGGCTGTGGTACGTGGACGAGCCGTCGTCCTTGTACAGGAAGTACGCCTCCTCGCCGAGCCCCGGGAGGTCGGTGGCCTGGTAGCCGCGGGCCGTGTAGAGCGCCTTGTTGGCCCTGAGCTCGGGCGCGGGGTTGACGGCCTTGTGCAGGTCGGCCCGGATGTAGGCGGAGGCGTACTCCGCGGAGGCGCTGCTGCCGCCGGTCCCGGCGGTCCGCTTGAGCGACATCGAGCAGTTCATGCTGTCCAGCGCCGGGTTCCGGTCGGTGTGGTGGGACGGCGAGTTGCTGTCCGTGGTGACGGTGTACGTCTGCAGCAGCCGGGAGGGCTTCGCGGTGGCGCAGAAGTCGTCCGAGAGGTGGTAGCCGCCGAGGCTGCGCGGTGAGGAGTCGGTGCTGACCAGGTCGGGGACGACGATGACGGCGGTGGCCCAGCCGGCCGAGGCGAGCAGCGCGCCGACGAAGGCCCAGACGGTGTTGCGCCGCAGGTTCCCGCCCGAGCGGCCGGTGGGCGCCGTGGCGGCGGCGGGTGGACCGGGCGGGGGCCCGAACCCGGACGCGGTTGGCGGCACGACGCCGGGCTGCAGCGGTCCCGGCTGCACCGGCCCCAGAGGCACCGCTCCCGGCATCTGCTGCGGGAACCCGTACCCCGGCCCGTTCGGCCCCGGCCCGCTCGGTCCCGGTCCCCGTCCCGGCCCGTTCGCCCCCGGGGACGGTGTCGCGGACGGCGGTGGCGGCGGTGGCGTCGACATGGCGGTTCCCCCTCAGAACGGGCGCCGGTGCGCTCCCCGCGCCCCGATCACGCCGGACCGACGATAGCGGCCGGGCCACACAACGCGACAGGCGCTGCCAACGCGACAGGCGCCGCAGTCGGCCTCGAAGAGGAGGCCGGCTGCGACGCCTGTCGTACAGCTGGTGTGCACCGCACCCGCGTGGCGAACGCAGGCCGCGTGCGGTGCGAGTCTCGCACGCCTCGGGGTCCCGGGTAGAGGGCCGGTTCGCTCCGAGGCGGTGGGGGCTGGCGCCCCCGGGGGCGTCAGGCCTGGACGGCGGTGTTGACGCGCTTGGTGATGGCCGACTTCTTGTTGGCGGCCTGGTTGGCGTGGATGACGCCCTTGCTCACGGCCTTGTCGAGCGCCTTGGAGGCGGCACGGGCCAGCACGACGGCCTTCTCGGTCTCGCCGGCGGCAGCGGCCTCGCGGGCCTTGCGCAGAGCGGTCTTCAGCGAGGACTTGACGGCCTTGTTGCGCAGGCGCGCCTTCTCGTTGGTCTTGTTGCGCTTGATCTGGGACTTGATGTTCGCCACGAAGGAGCCTCAGTCTTGTGTGAATGGTTCTGGGGGTCCCCCCGGCCGAAGCTGGGGGAGGTCTGCACATGAAGGCCGCCGGACCAGCTGAGAGGGCATGCCGGGGCCAGGTGCAGCTGACCACGCTACCAGGGGCCCGCCGTCCGTCCCAAACCGGCCGCCGGGCGCACGGGCGGGGAGCGGCTGCGAGGTGCCCGAACGGCATCCCGCGCCGAGGTCGTGGGAGGATGGGAGGAACTATTTCGATCGGACGAGACCGTCCGGTCCCCGGGATAGCCGGTCAGCGATGATCCGGACCGCCCCGGCCCCGGACCACGGAGAATCGGACCAAGGTGCCCGCGACCCCCAGCAATGTGCCAGAGCCCAGCCGTACCGACCCGGCGCTGATCCGCAACTTCTGCATCATCGCCCACATCGACCACGGCAAGTCGACGCTCGCAGACCGGATGCTGCAGATCACCGGCGTCGTCGACCCGCGGCAGATGCGTGCCCAGTACCTCGACCGGATGGACATCGAGCGCGAGCGCGGCATCACCATCAAGTCGCAGGCGGTCCGCCTCCCGTGGGCCCCCAAGACCGGGCCGGACGCCGGGACGACGCACATCCTCAACATGATCGACACCCCCGGCCACGTGGACTTCACGTACGAGGTGTCCCGCTCCCTCGCGGCCTGCGAGGGCACCATCCTGGTGGTCGACGCGGCCCAGGGCATCGAGGCGCAGACCCTCGCCAACCTGTACCTGGCGCTGGAGAACGACCTCACGATCGTCCCGGTCCTGAACAAGATCGACCTGCCGGCCGCCCAGCCGGAGAAGTACGCCGCGGAGATCGCCCACATCATCGGGTGCGACCCCTCCGACGTGCTCCAGGTCAGCGCCAAGACCGGTCTCGGCGTCGAGGACCTGCTGGACCACATCGTCAACACCGTCCCGGCCCCGGTCGGCGTCAAGGACGCCCCGGCCCGCGCGATGATCTTCGACTCGGTGTACGACTCCTACCGCGGCGTGGTCACCTACGTCCGTGTGGTGGACGGCCAGCTCACCAAGCGCGAGCGCATCGCGATGATGTCCACCGGCGCGACCCACGAGCTGCTGGAGATCGGTGTCATCTCGCCCGAGCCGAAGGTCGCCGACGGCCTCGGCGTCGGCGAGGTGGGCTACATCATCACCGGTGTGAAGGACGTCCGGCAGTCCAAGGTCGGTGACACGATCACCTCGATGCACAAGGGCGCCACCGAGCCGCTGGGCGGCTACAAGGACCCGCGTCCGATGGTGTTCTCCGGCCTGTACCCGCTGGACGGCTCGGACTACCCGCTGCTGCGCGACGCCCTGGACAAGCTGCGCCTCAACGACGCCGCCCTGGTGTACGAGCCGGAGACCTCGGTCGCGCTCGGCTTCGGCTACCGCTGCGGCTTCCTCGGCCTGCTGCACCTGGAGATCATCCGGGAGCGCCTGGAGCGCGAGTTCAACCTCGACCTGATCTCCACCGCCCCGAACGTGGTCTACCGGGTGGTGATGGAGGACGGCACCGAGCACACCGTCACCAACCCGAGCGAGTTCCCGTCCGGCAAGATCTCCGACGTCTACGAGCCGGTGGTGCGCGGCACCATCCTCGCGCCCAACGAGTTCGTCGGCGCGATCATGGAGCTCTGCCAGTCCCGCCGCGGCAACCTCCAGGGCATGGACTACCTCTCCGAGGACCGGGTCGAGCTGCGCTACACCCTGCCGCTCGCCGAGATCGTCTTCGACTTCTTCGACCAGCTGAAGTCCAAGACCCGCGGCTACGCCTCGCTGGACTACGAGCCCATCGGCGAGCAGAGCGCCCAGCTGGTCAAGGTCGACATCCTGCTGCACGGCGACGCGGTGGACGCCTTCTCCGCGATCGTGCACAAGGACAAGGCCTACGGCTACGGCGTGATGATGGCCGGCAAGCTGCAGAAGCTGATCCCGCGCCAGCAGTTCGAGGTGCCGATCCAGGCCGCCATCGGCTCCCGGGTGATCGCCCGTGAGACGGTCCGCGCGATCCGCAAGGACGTCCTCGCCAAGTGCTACGGCGGTGACATCTCCCGCAAGCGGAAGCTGCTGGAGAAGCAGAAGGAAGGCAAGAAGCGGATGAAGATGGTCGGCAGCGTGGAGGTCCCGCAGGAGGCCTTCATCGCCGCGCTGTCCACCGACGCCGAGGGCCCGAAGGACAAGAAGTAGCAGCGACGGAAGGGCCCGGGGCGATCCGCCCCGGGCCCTTCCGCATGTCCGCGCCCGGTCAGTCGACCTCGGCCACTGCCTCCGCGAACTGCGCCTGGTAGAGCCGGGCGTAGGCGCCGTCGGCGGCGATCAGCTCGTCGTGCGAGCCCTGCTCGACGATGGAGCCGTTCTCCATCACCAGGATGACGTCGGCGTCCCGGATGGTGGAGAGGCGGTGGGCGATGACGAAGCTGGTGCGACCGGTGCGCAGCCGGGCCATGGCCCGCTGGATGAGCACCTCGGTGCGGGTGTCGACCGAGCTGGTGGCCTCGTCCAGGACGAGGATCGACGGCTGGGCGAGGAAGGCCCGGGCGATGGTGATCAGCTGCTTCTCGCCGGTGCTGACGCCGGTGCCCTCGTCGTCGATGACGGTGTCGTAGCCCTCCGGGAGGGTGCGGACGAAGCGGTCGACGTGGGCGGCCCTGGCGGCCTCGACCACCTGCTCGCGGGTGGCGGAGCCGGCGCCGTAGGCGATGTTGTCGGCGATGCTGCCGCCGAACAGCCAGGTGTCCTGGAGGACCATGCCGATGCCGGAGCGCAGGTCCTCGCGGGACATCGCGGCGATGTCGACGCCGTCGAGGGTGATCCGGCCGGAGCTGACCTCGTAGAACCGCATCAGCAGGTTGACCAGGGTGGTCTTGCCGGCGCCGGTGGGGCCGACGATGGCGACGGTCTGGCCGGGTTCGACCTTGAGCGAGAGGTCCTCGATGAGCGGCTTCTCGGGGTCGTAGCGGAAGGACACGTCCTGGAAGGCGACCCGGCCGTGGACGGTGTCGGGCTTCTCGGGCATGGCGGGTTCGGGGGTCTGCTCGGGGGCGTCGAGCAGTTCGAAGACGCGCTCGGCGGAGGCGACCCCGGACTGCACCAGGTTGGCCATGCTGGCGACCTGGGTGAGCGGCTGGCTGAACTGCCGGGAGTACTGGACGAAGGCCTGGACGTCGCCGATGGACAGCGAGCCGCTGGCCACCCGCAGGCCGCCGACCACCGCGACCAGCACGTACTGCAGGTTGCCGATCAGCATCATCGCGGGCTGGATGATCCCGGAGATGAACTGGGCGCGGAAGCTGGCGTGGTAGAGCGCCTCGTTGTGCTCGCGGAAGGTCTCGGCGGACTCGCGCTGCCGGCCGAACGCCTTGACCAGGGTGTGGCCGGTGTACATCTCCTCGATGTGGGCGTTGAGTTGGCCGGTGGACTTCCACTGCTGGACGAACTGCGGCTGGGCCCGCTTGCCGACCTTGGCGGCGACGAGCACCGACAGCGGCACCGAGATCAGGGCGATCCCGGCGAGCAGCGGGGAGATCCAGAACATGAACCCGAGCACACCGACCACGGTGAGCAGCGAGTTGACGATCTGTCCCATGGTCTGCTGCATCGACTGGCCGATGTTGTCGATGTCGTTGGTGACCCGGCTGAGCACCTCGCCGCGCGGCTGCTTGTCGAAGTAACTGAGCGGCAGCCGGGCGAGTTTGGCCTCGACGTCCTGGCGCAGCCGGTAGCCGGCGGACTGGATGGCCTGGGTGGCCAGGCGGCCCTGGACGATGCCGAAGAGGGCGGAGGCGAGGTAGATGCCGAGCACCCAGAGCAGGACGGAGCCGATGGCGCCGAAGTCCATGCCGTGGCCGGGGGTGAAGTCGACCGCGGAGAGCAGGTCGGCGACGCCGCCGTCGCCGTGGGCGCGCAGTCCGGCGATCACCTCGGCCTTGGAGGCGCCGGGCTGGAAGCGGGCGCCGACGACGCCGGCGAAGATCAGGTCGGTGGCGTCGCCGAGGATCTTGGGGCCGGTGACGGCGCAGCCGATGCCGAGCACGCCGAGCAGCAGGACGCCGAGCAGCAGCTTGCGTTCGGGGCGCAGCAGGCCGAGCACGCGCTTGCCGGAGCCCTTGAAGTCCATGGACTTCTCGGTGCCCTGGCCGCCCATGAAGCGGCCGGGTCCGGCCGGGCCGCGGCGGGCGGCGGCGGCTTGGGAGTCGCTGGGGAGCTTGTCGGGGCCGGCGTCCTTCTCGGGGCTGGTCACGCCGCCTCCTGCTCGGTGAGCTGGGAGAGCACGATCTCCCGGTACGTCGGGTTGTCGGCCATCAGTTCCTGGTGGGTGCCGGTGCCGACGACGGCGCCCTCGTCGAGGACGACGATCCGGTCGGCGTCGCGGATGGTGGACACCCGCTGGGCGACGATCAGGACGGTGGCGTCGGCGGTCTCGCGGGCGAGGGCCTTGCGCAGCTTGGCGTCGGTGGCGTAGTCGAGGGCGGAGAAGGAGTCGTCGAAGAGGTAGACGTCGGGGCGGCGGACCAGGGCGCGGGCGATGGCCAGGCGCTGGCGCTGGCCGCCGGAGACGTTGCTGCCGCCCTGGGCGATGGGGGCGTCCAGGCCTTCGGTGAGCTTCTCGACGAACTCCTTGGCCTGGGCGATCTCCAGGGCCTTCCAGAGTTCCTCGTCGGTGGCGTCGGGCCGGCCGTAGCGGAGGTTGCTGGCGACGGTGCCGCTGAACAGGTACGGCTTCTGCGGGACGATGCCGACGCTGTCGGCGATCGTGTCGGCGGAGAGCTCGCGCACGTCCACGCCGTCGAGCAGGACCTGGCCGGAGGTGGCGTCGAAGAGCCGGGGGACGAGGCCGAGCAGGGTGGACTTGCCGCTGCCGGTGGAGCCGATGATGGCGGTGGTCTCGCCGGGGCGGGCGGTGAGGTCGATGCCGCGCAGCACCGAGGCCTCGGCGCCGGGGTAGCGGAAGTCGACGTCGCGCAGTTCCAGGTGGCCGTGGCGCAGCAGTTCGGTGACCGGGGCGGCGGGCGGGACGACGCTGGAGGAGGTGGTGAGGACGGCCTGGATGCGTTCGGCGCAGACCTCGGCGCGCGGCACCATCATGAACATGAAGGTGGCCATCATGACGCTCATCAGGATCTGCATCAGGTAGGTCAGGAAGGCGGTGAGCGCGCCGACCTGCATGGCGCCGCTGTCGATGCGGTGGGCGCCGAACCAGAGCACCGCGATGCTGGAGACGTTCACGACCAGCATCACGGCCGGGAACATGACGGACATCAGTCGGCCGACCTGCCGGGCGACCTGGGTGAGGTCCTCGTTGGCCTGGCCGAAGCGCTGCTGCTCGTGGTCGTCCTTGACGAAGGCGCGGATGACCCGGATGCCGGTGATCTGCTCGCGCAGCACCCGGTTCACGGTGTCGATCCGCTCCTGCATGCTGCGGAACTTCGGGCGCAGGGCCCGGACGAGCAGGGTGACGACGATGCCGAGTGCGGGGATGACGGCGAGCAGCAGTCCGGAGAGCGGGACGTCCTGGTTGAGCGCCATGATGATGCCGCCGACGCACATGATCGGTGCGGCGACCATCAGGGTGAAGCTCATCAGGGCCAGCATCTGGACCTGCTGGACGTCGTTGGTGGTGCGGGTGATCAGCGAGGGGGCGCCGAACTGGCCGACCTCGCGGGCGGAGAAGCTCTGCACCCGGTCGAAGACGGAGGCCCGCAGGTCGCGGCCGAACGCCATCGCGGTGCGGGCGCCGTAGTAGACGGCGCAGACCGAGCAGAGGGCCTGGGCGAGGGTGACGCCGATCATCACGGCGCCGACGCGCAGGATGTAGCCGGTGTCGCCCTTGACCACGCCCTGGTCGATGATGTCGGCGTTGAGCGTGGGCAGGTAGAGCGCCGCGAGGGTGGACACCAGCTGGAGGGTCACCAGCAAGGTGATCTGTCGGGAGTATGGGCGCAGGTACGCCCGGAGCAGTCTGATCAGCACTGGCACACTCTTGTCGTCGCCGGTCGGGTTCGCACCCCAATTCTCGTTGTTCCACGGCGTCGTACGGACCATTCGGGCGCTGTCCCGGGGAGGTTTGCCGGGCCTTTGCCTTTGCCGGTCGGGCCGGCGGGTCGGCGCGGCCGGTCCCGGGGCGGCGGTGCCGGGCACCGGCGCGGCGGGGGCGTGCCAGCTGGATCCGCCCCCTTACGGAATGACCGGTTTCCCCCTAGGCTGCTGACTGCGCCCTTGTTACTGACCGGTACCGCTCACCGCTCACGTGGACCGGCGCCCGACGCCCGCCCCCACGGACGCCGAGACAAATCCCTCAGACGGCCACCCGCCCCCGGAGGTCCTCGTTGAGTTCCGCGCAGTCCCTGATCGACTCCGGCAGTGCCGACATCGTCGCCGGGCGTCCGGCGTCCGTCGCCCACCTGTTCCTGGAGCGCGTCGCCGCCACCCCGAACGCCGAGGCCTACCGCCACCCCGTCACGGTCGACGAGCACGCCGCGGACGGCGCGCCGGGCGCCGAACAGTGGCGCTCGCTCACCTGGGCGCAGACCGCGGTCCGGGTCAAGGCGGTGGCGGCCGGCCTGATGGCGCTCGGCATCCAGCCGGAGGACCGGGTCGCGCTGGCCTCCTCCACCCGGCTGGAGTGGATCCTCACCGACCTCGGCGCGATGTGCGCGGGCGCCGCCATCACCACGGTCTACCCGAGCACCAACGCGGACGAGACGGCCTTCATCCTCTCCAACTCCGGCTCCCGGGCCCTGTTCGCGGAGAACGCCGCCCAGCTGGCCAAGGCCGTCGAGCACATCGACGAGCTGCCCGAGCTGCGCACCGTGATCCTCTTCGACGAGCCCGCCGAGGCGCCCGGTACCGCGGGCCTGGACCTGATCACCCTGGCCGAGCTGGAGCGGCGCGGCGCCGAGTACCTGGAGCAGCACCCGGACGCGGTCGAGAAGGCGGTGGCCGCGCTCGACAAGGAGCAGCTGGCCACCCTGATCTACACCTCCGGCACCACCGGCCGCCCCAAGGGCGTGCGCCTGGTGCACGACTGCTGGGCGTACGAGGGCCGGGCCCAGGAGTCCAGCGGCCTGCTCGGCCCGGACGACGTCCAGTTCATGTGGCTGCCGCTGTCGCACGTCTTCGGCAAGACCCTGATCTCCGGCCAGATCGCCACCGGCCACGTGATGGCGCTGGACGGCCGGGTCGACCGGATCATCCACAACCTGCCGGTCATCCGGCCCACCGTGATGGCCTCGGCGCCGCGCATCTTCGAGAAGGTCTACAACGGCATCGCCGGCCGGGCCCGGGCCGAGGGCGGCGCCAAGTACAAGATCTTCCTGTGGGCCGCCAAGGTCGCCCGCGAGCACGCCCGGGTGGTCCAGGAGAGCCGGGTCGCCACCGGCGTCGAGTCCGCCCCGCTGGGCCTGCGGCTGCAGCACGCGCTGGCCGACAAGCTGGTGTACGCGAAGATCCGGGCGGCCTTCGGCGGCCGGCTGCGCGGCGCGGTCTCCGGCAGCGCCGCGCTCGCCCCCGAGATCGGCTACTTCTTCCTCGGCGCCGGGGTGCCGATCCTGGAGGGCTACGGGCTGAGCGAGACCAGCGCCGGCTCCTGCGTCAACCGCAAGGAGGACGTGCGGATCGGCACGGTCGGCCGCCCGCTGCCCGGCACCGAGGTGCGGATCGCCGAGGACGGCGAGATCCTGCTGCGCGGCCCCGGCGTCATGCGCGGCTACCACGACCTGCCGGAGAAGACCGCCGAGGTGCTGGAGCCGGACGGCTGGTTCCACACCGAGGACATCGGCGAGCTCAGCGCCGACGGCTTCCTGCGGATCACCGACCGCAAGAAGGACCTGTTCAAGACCTCCGGCGGCAAGTACGTGGCGCCCAGCGAGGTCGAGGGCAAGTTCAAGGCGGTCTGCCCGTTCGTCAGCAACATCCTGGTGATCGGCAACGGCCGCAACTACTGCACGGCGCTGATCGGCCTGGACGAGGCGGTGCTGATGCCGTGGGCCGCCGAGCGCGGCCTGGCCGGCAAGAGCTACGCCGAGCTGGCCGCCGACCCGGCCGTGCACCAGCTGATCGAGGGCTTCGTCAAGCGGGTCAACGCCGACCTCCAGCGCTGGCAGACGATCAAGAAGTTCCACCTGCTGCCCCGCGACCTCGACATCGAGCACGGCGAGCTCACCCCGAGCCTGAAGATCAAGCGCCCGGTCGTCGAGCGGACCTACGCGGACGCGGTGACCGCGATGTACGCGGGCGCCAACGAGGCCTGAGCCCCCGCTCCCGTACGGCCCGCGTGTTCGGTCGGGCCGTACGGGACAATGGGGTCATGCCCTCCGCACTCCCCGACGGCGAACCGGTGCCGTCCGACGGTTCCCTGCCCGCGCACGCCCTCACCGGGCTGGGCCGACGGCCGTTCGGCTTCTACCTGCACGTGCCGTACTGCGCCAGCCGCTGCGGCTACTGCGACTTCAACACCTACACCGCCACCGAGCTGCGCTCCTCCGGGGCGGTCGCCTCCCAGGAGACCTACGCGGACAACGTGGTCGCCGAGATCCGGCACGCCCGCAGGGTGCTCGGGGACGTCGACCTGCCGGTGCGGACGGTCTTCCTCGGCGGCGGCACCCCGACCCTGCTGCCGGCCCGCGACCTGGTGAAGATGCTGGCCGCGCTGCGCGAGGAGTTCGGGATCGCCCCGGACGCCGAGGTCACCACCGAGGCCAACCCGGAGTCCGTCGACCCGGCCTACCTGGCCGAACTGCGCGAGGGCGGCTACAACCGGATCTCCTTCGGCATGCAGAGCGCCCGCCCGCACGTCCTCCGGCTGCTCGACCGCCACCACACCCCCGGCCGCCCCGAGGCGTGCGTGGCCGAGGCCCGGGAGGCCGGCTTCGAGCACGTCAACCTCGACCTGATCTACGGCACCCCCGGCGAGTCCGACGACGACTGGCGGGCCTCCCTGGACGCCGCGATCGGCGCCGGGCCCGACCACGTCTCCGCGTACTCGCTGATCGTCGAGGACGGCACCAAGCTGGCCGCCCGGGTCAAGCGCGGCGAACTGCCGATGATCGACGACGACGTGCACGCCGACCGCTACCTCATCGCCGAGCAGGCGCTCAGTGCGGCCGGCTACTCCTGGTACGAGGTCTCCAACTGGGCCACCACCCCCGAGGGCCGCTGCCGCCACAACGAGCTCTACTGGACCGGCGCCGACTGGTGGGGCGCCGGCCCCGGCGCCCACAGCCACGTCGGCGGCGTCCGCTGGTGGAACGCCAAGCACCCCGCCGCCTACGCCCAGGCCCTCGCCGAGGGCCGCACCCCGGCCCTGGGCCGCGAGGTGCTGGGCGAGGAGGACCGCCGGGTCGAGCGGATCCTGCTGGAACTGCGCCTGGAGCGCGGCATCCCGCTGGACCTGCTGACCGACACCGGCCGCCGCGCCGCCGCCAAGGCCCTCGCCGACGGCCTCCTCGCCGAGGAGCCCTACGAGCAGGGCCGCGCCGCCCTCACCCTCCAGGGCAGGCTGCTGGCGGATGCCGTCGTCCGCGACCTGGTGGACTGATTCACGGCTATCGTGTTCGCGTGACTACTCCAAGTGCGCGATCGTGGAGGGTTCTGGAGGAGCTCGACGTCCCAGAGGGTGTCCGCGCCGAGCTCATCTCCGGGGAGATCCTGCTGTCTCTGAGCTCCGACATGACGACCAACCTCATCGTCGCGTCCCTCATCCATCAGGTCCCCCACGAGCTGTGGTACCGGCTGACCAAGCAGGACCTCGCCTACTGGGGATGCGGCAGCCGGCTGCAGCCGGATCTCGTGGTTCTCGAGAGTGCGGCGATTGACGTCGCTGTGGCTGCCATGGTGGTCGAGGTAGTCTCAGGGGCGAGCTCGCTCAGGGACTATTACTCGAAGCGGGGGCTCTACGCGGAGGCCGGAATCCCGGCATATCTCATCGTTGACCCGGGTGAGGCCGTCTGCGTGCTACTGACCGAGCCGAGCCGGGAAACCCTTGCCGGGGAGCCCGACTACCTTTCAATGAGGACCAGTCTGTTTGGTGAGGTCGTTCCGGTGGGTGCACTGGGCGTGGATCTGATGACTTCTGAATTCCCCCGGGGTCACTCCGGGAGGGCCGTGAAGTCGATCAACTCCTCGACCTTCGCGAGGAGTTCGGGCTCCAGGTCCTTGTAGCTGTCCACCTTCGACAGGATTCGCTTCCAGGCCGCCGGGGTGTCCACCGGCCAGCCGAGGCGGCGGCAGGTGCCCTCCTTCCAGTCCTCCCCCCGCGGGACGGCGGGCCAGCCGGGGATGCCCACGGACGACGGCTTCACGGCCTGCCAGATGTCGATGTAGGGGTGGCCGACGACCAGCACCGAGTCGCCGGTGACCCGGGCGGCGATCCGGTGCTCCTTGGTGCCGGGGAGCAGGTGGTCGACCAGGACGCCGAGGCGGCGGCCGGGGCCGGGGGCGAAGTCGGCGACGATCGCCGGGAGGTCGTCGATGCCCCGCAGGTACTCGACGACGACGCCCTCGATCCGCAGGTCGTCGCCCCAGACCCGCTCGACCAGTTCGGCGTCGTGCCGCCCCTCCACATAGATCCGGGACTCGCGGGCGACCCGGGCGCGGGCGCCGGGGACGGCGAGGGAGCCGGAGGCGGTGCGGGCAGGGGTGCGGGGCGCCGCGGGGGCGGTCGGGCGGACCAGGGTGACCGTCCGGCCCTCCAGCAGGAAGCCGCGCGGGACCATCGGGAAGACCCGGTGCCGGCCGAAGCGGTCCTCCAGGGTGACGGTGAACCCCTCGGCGGTCTTCTCGCAGCGCACCACCGCCCCGCAGTAGCCGGTGGCCGCCTCCTCGACCACCAGGTCCCGCTCCGCGGGCACCTCCGGGGCGGGGGCCTGCTTCTTCCACGGCGGGGTGAGGTCCGGTCCGTACTGGTGGCTGCGCATGGTGGCGAGTCTACGGACGGGGCGTCAGAGGCCCGGTGCGCCCCAGACCGGGAACCAGCGGCTGAGGTCCTTCTCCAGCCGCAGGTCGTTCCCCAGCAGCGCGTTGACCTGGAGCTCCAGCGGGCTGTTGCGCCGCTCCCCGCCGCCGGGCATCGGGGCGAACGGGTAGAAGGTGCCGCGCTTGTAGAGGTAGACCAGGGCCAGCGACTGCCCCTCCGGGTTGCGGAAGGCGACCAGCGAGCAGAGCAGCTGCGGCCCGAAGCCGTTGGCCTCCAGCTCGCTGTTGACCGCGTGCAGGTCGTTCACCAGCTCCGGCAGTTCCTCGGGGGTGTGCCGGGCGAGCAGCCAGGAGTAGCCGTAGCCGTCCTTGGAGGCCTCCACCGGGACGCCGCCGCGTTCGGTGTCGGCGTCCAGCAGGGCCCGGACCTGCTGTTCCACCTGGACGAAGGCCCCGCCCTCGACGGCCGCGAAGCAGACCGAGCCCAGCCCGGTGGGCAGGAACCCGGCCCCGGCCTCCAGGGTGAGCGCGGCGGACGGCAGGCCGAACAGCTGGTCGAGGTCGGGTTTGACGGGCTTGGTGCGGCCGAACAGGGCGTCCAGGATTCCCACGGGGGTGCCTTCCGGGTCGGGGGTCAGCGGCCGAGCTGCTCGGAGATCTTCGCCAGCTGGGCCAGCCGCTTCTCCAGCGTCGGGTGGGTGGAGAACAGCTGGGCGGCGGTCTCCTTGGCGCTCAGCGCGGGGGCGAAGTAGAAGGCGTTGTAGGGCTGCGACTTGCGCAGGTCCTCGCTGGGGATGGCGGCGATCTGCCCGGTCACCTTGGTCAGGGCCGAGGCCAGCGCGCTGGGTCGGCCGGTGAGCTGGGCGGCGGCCCGGTCGGCGGCCAGCTCGCGGTAGCGGGACAGCAGCCGGGTGAGCAGGAAGCTGATCGCGTAGACCACGATCGACACCAGCGGGATGATCAGCGCCGCGATGGCCGCGTTCTGGTCGTTGTTGTTGCGCCCGCCGCCCATGAACCCGCCGTACATCGCGATCCGGGTCATCGCCCCGGCGAGCACCCCGAGGAAGCCGGCGATGGTCATCACCGCGACGTCCCGGTGGGCGACGTGCGACAGCTCGTGCGCGAGGACGCCCTCCAGCTCCTCCGGTTCGAGCCGGCGCAGCAGGCCGGTGGTGACGCACACCACGGCGTTCTGCGGGTTGCGGCCGGTGGCGAAGGCGTTCGGCATGTCGTTGTCCGCGACCGCCACCCGGGGTTTGGGCATGTCGGCCAGCGCGCAGAGCCGGTCGATGGTGCCGTGCAGCTGGGGGTACTCCTCCTCGGTCACCGGACGGGCGCCCATCGCCCGCTCGGTGATCTTGTCGCTGAACCAGAACTGGGCCACGAACAGCCCGCCGGAGATCAGCACGATCAGCGGCCAGGCCCCGCGCAGCAGCACGATCAGCAGGCCCGTGAAACCGACGTACAGCAGCCCGATCACGAACATCGTCGCGACCATGCGGCCGGTCAGGCCGCGGTCGGGCGCGAAACGGGTGTGCTGGCCCGAGCTCGACATTGCTTGCTCCTCCGTTCGCCGTCGCTTTCGATGCTGCCACCCGGACGGCCCCGGGGCACCACCCCGGCACACGGAGTGTCGTGGCGGCCGTCCGGAACTGCGGGCAGGATCACCCCGGTCGGGCCGTTCCTGCGGTAGGACCCGGGCCGTACACTGGCAGGTACGGTTTTGGCACTCGTGTGCGCAGAGTGCCAAGGTCGGGCCCCTCCGCAGGAGCGGCTCGCAGCATCACAGACGGACAACGCGCGAAGACGGAGGTGCGTGCCCCATGGCCGGAGAGGTCCGCCAACTGGACGACCGCAAGCTCGCCGTGCTGCGCGCGATCGTCCAGGACTACGTGGGCACCGAGGAGCCGGTGGGCTCCAAGGCCCTGGTGGAGCGGCACAACCTCGGGGTGTCCCCGGCGACGGTGCGCAACGACATGGCGGCGCTGGAGGAGGAGGGGTACATCCACCAGCCGCACACCAGTGCGGGGCGGATCCCCACCGACAAGGGCTACCGGCTGTTCGTCGACAAGCTCGCCGAGATCAAGCCGATGAGCTCCCCGGAGCGCCGGGCGATCCGGCACTTCCTGGACGGCGCCGTCGACCTGGACGACGTGGTCACCCGCACGGTGCGGCTGCTCGCGCAGCTGACCCGGCAGGTCGCCGTGGTGCAGTACCCCTCGCTCACCCGCTCGACCGTCCGGCACATCGAGCTGGTGGCGCTGGCCCCGGCCAAGGTGATGCTGGTGCTGATCACCAACACCGGCCGGGTCGAGCAGCGGATGGTCGACTGCCCGGGCACGGTCGGCGAGACGGTCCTGGCGGACCTGCGGTCGCGGATCAACGCGCGGGCGGCCGGTCAGCGGCTGCCGGACGTCCCGGGGCTGCTGGAGGAGCTGCCGGCGGTCTTCGAACAGGCCGACCGCCCGACCGTCAGTACGGTCCTGGCGACGCTGTTCGAGGCGCTCGCCGAACAGAACGAGGAACGGATCATGCTGGCCGGCACGGCCAACCTGACCCGTTTCGGGCACGACTTCCCGCTCACCATCCAGCCGGTGCTGGAGGCCCTGGAGGAGCAGGTCGTCCTGCTCCGCCTCCTGGGTGAGACCACCGACGCCGCGATGACGGTCCGGATCGGGCGGGAGAACGCGTACGAGGGGCTGAATTCCACCTCGGTCGTCTCCGTCGGTTACGGTTCGGGCGACGAGAGCGTGGCCAAACTAGGTGTGATCGGTCCGACCCGGATGGACTACCCGGGCACAATGGGGGCGGTGCGGGCGGTGGCACGGTACGTGGGTCAGATCCTGGCCGAGTCGTAGCAAGCAGCCGCCGTTGAGGGATTCAACGGCGGTGACCAGTCGCAGCACTACTACAGGCGGAACAAGCGGAGCATTTGGTGGCCACGGACTACTACGCGGTACTCGGCGTCCGACGGGATGCGGGGCAGGACGAGATCAAGAAGGCGTTCCGGCGCCTGGCACGCGAACTGCACCCGGACGTCAACCCGGACCCGAAGACGCAGGAGCGGTTCAAGGAGATCAACGCCGCCTACGAGGTGCTCTCCGACCCGCAGAAGCGTCAGGTCTACGACCTCGGCGGCGACCCGCTGTCGCCCGGCGGCGGCGCGGGCGGCTTCGGGGCCGGCGCGGCGGGCTTCGGCTTCTCCGACATCATGGACGCCTTCTTCGGCGCCGCGGCCGGCCAGCGCGGCCCGCGCTCGCGCACCCGCCGCGGCCAGGACGCCATGATTCGGCTGGAGATCACCCTGGAGGAGGCCGCCTTCGGCACCACCAAGGAACTCCAGGTCGACACCGCCGTCACCTGCACCACCTGCAGCGGCGAGGGCGCGGCCCCCGGCACCTCCGCGCAGACCTGTGACATGTGCCGCGGCAAGGGCGAGGTCTCCCAGGTGACCCGCTCCTTCCTGGGCCAGGTCATGACCTCGCGCCCCTGCCCGCAGTGCCAGGGCTTCGGCACCGTCGTGCCGACCCCGTGCCCCGAGTGCGCCGGCGACGGCCGGGTGCGGGCCCGCCGCACCCTGACGGTCAAGATCCCGGCCGGTGTCGACAACGGCACCCGGATCCAGCTGGCCGGCGAGGGCGAGGTCGGCCCCGGCGGCGGCCCGGCCGGCGACCTGTACGTCGAGATCGCCGAGACCACCCACGCGGTGTTCCAGCGGCGCGGCGACGACCTGCACTGCACCGTCACCATCCCGATGACGGCCGCCTCGCTCGGCACCCAGGTGCCGCTGCAGACCCTGGACGGGCTGGAGGAGGTCGACATCCGGCCCGGCACCCAGTCCGGCCAGTCGATCCCGCTGCACGGCAGGGGCATCACCCACCTGCGCGGCGGCGGCCGGGGCGACCTGATAGTGCACGTCGAGGTGCAGACGCCCACCAAGCTCGACGCCGAGCAGGAGGAACTGCTGCGCCGGCTCGCCGTACTGCGCGGCGAGGAGCGCCCGTCCGGCCAGTTCGCGCCGGGCCAGCAGGGGCTGTTCTCGCGCCTGAAGGACGCCTTCAACGGCCGGTAGCCGTCCGTGAGGGGGTGCCGGGGGCCAGCCCCGGCACCCCCTTCGCGTTGTCCCACGTCCCGTTCCCCCGGAGGTTCCCCCGTCATGACCGCGCCCGTCTTCGTCGTCGAGACCGAGCGGCTCGCCGCCGCCGCGCCCGGGGCCGTGGTGCGGCTGGACGGGGCGGAGGGGCGGCACGCGGCCGCGGTGAAGCGGCTGGCGGCCGGCGAGGCGGTGACCCTGGCGGACGGCCTGGGACTCGGCGTGGACGGCACCGTCGCCGCGGTGCTCGGCAAGGACGCGATCGAGGTCACCGTCACCGCGGTGCGCCGGGAGCCGGAGCCGGCCCCGCGGATCGTCGTCGTCCAGGCGCTGCCCAAGGGCGACCGCGGCGAGCTGGCCGTGGAGACCATGACCGAGGTCGGCGTGGACGTGGTGGTCCCCTGGTCCGCCTCGCGCTGCATCACCCAGTGGAAGGGCGAGCGCGGCGCCAAGGCGCTCGCCAAGTGGCGGGCCACCGCCCGGGAGGCGGGCAAGCAGTCCCGCCGGCTGCGCTTCCCCGAGGTGCGCGAGCCGATGACCACCCGGCAGCTGGCCCCGCTGCTGGCACAGGCCGCGCTCGCCGCCGTGCTGCACGAGGAGGGCGCCGAGCCGCTGGCGCAGGCCGCCCTGCCGGACGCCGGGGACATCGTGCTGGTGGTCGGCCCGGAGGGCGGGGTCTCCCCGGAGGAGCTGGCCGCCTTCGCCGAGGCGGGCGCGAAGCCGTACCGGCTGGGCCCGTCGGTGCTGCGCACCTCGACCGCCGGGGTGGCGGCCGGGGCGCTGCTGCTGGGGCGCACCGGGCGCTGGGCGTAACCCCCGCGCGCCGGGCGGGAGTTGCCGAAAACGGAGCGGCTCGTACCCGCACCTGCCTACGCTGGCGGCGTGACGGACTCCCTGAGCACCTCCGCGGGCGCCTATCTGCGCCATCCCCATCTGCACGGTGACCTGGCCGCCTTCGTCGCCGAGGACGACCTCTGGCTCGCCCCGCTGGACGGCGGCCGGGCCTGGCGGCTGACCGCCGATCACCTGCCGGTGCGCCACCCCCGGTTCTCCCCGGACGGGCGGCTCATCGCCTTCACCTCGACCCGGGACGGCGCCCCCGAGGTGCACGTGGTGCCGGTGGACGGCGGTCCGTCCCGGCGGCTCACCCACTGGGGCAACGAGGCGACCCGGGTGCAGGGGTGGACCGCGGACGGGCGTCCGATCGCCACCACCGGCGCGGGCGAGGCCGGGGGGCGCCGCAGCTGGGCGCACGCGCTGCCGCTGGACGGCGGCCCGCCGGTGCGGCTGTCGTACGGGCCGGTCGGCGGGCTGGCCTTCGAACCGGACGGCGACCGCGTGCTGCTGGCCACCTTCAACAACCGCGAGCCGGCCTGGTGGAAGCGCTACCGGGGCGGCCGGGCGGGCCGGCTGTGGCTCGGCCGGGACGAATTCACGCGGATCCACGAGGAGTTGGACGGGCAGCTCGACTCCCCGCTGTGGGTCGCCGGGGACGGCGGGCGCGGCAGCCGGATCGCCTTCCTGTCCGACCACCAGGGCGTCGGCGAGCTGTGGTCCAGCCTCCCGGACGGCACCGACCTGCGCCGGCACGGCACCGACCCGGACGGCTTCTACGCCCGCGGTGCGAGCACCGACGGCACCCGGGTGGTCTTCCACCGGGCCGGCGACCTCTGGCTGCTGGACGACCTGGACACCGCCGCGCCGCGCCGCCTGGACGTCCGGCTGGCCGGCCCGCGCACCGGCCGCCGCCCCCGCCCGGTGTCCGCCGCGCACTGGCTCGACTCCGTCGCCCCGGACCGCACCGGCCGGGCCAGCGCCGCGGTGGTGCGCGGCAGCGTGCACTGGCTGACCCACCGGGAGGGCCCGGCCCGGGTGCTGGACGAGACCCCGGGCGTGCGCGCCCGGCTGGCCCGGGTGGTGCCGGGCGCGGACGGCGCCCAGGGCGTGCTCTGGGTGACCGACGCCGAGGGCGAGGACGCCCTGGAGTACGCCCCCGCCGTGCACGGCCCCGAGCGGCGCCGGCTGGCCGCCGGACAGCTCGGCCGGGTCAACTCGCTGGTGGTCTCCCCGGACGGGAAGCGGGCGGCGCTCGGCGTGCACGACGGCCGGGTGCTGCTGGTCGCCCTGGCCGACGGCGCCGTGCACCAGCTGGACCGCAGTGGCGACGGCGAGGTCAGCGGGCTGGTGTTCAGCCCGGACTCGGCCCACCTGGCCTGGTCCCGCCCGGTGCACCGGATGGGCCCGTACTCGCTGCGCCAGATCGTGCTGGCCGACCTGGCCACCCGCACCGTCGGCGAGGTCACCCCGCAGCGCTTCCTGGACACCTCGCCCGCCTTCACCGCGGACGGCCGCTACCTGGCCTTCCTGTCGGTGCGCACCTTCGACCCGGTCTACGACGCCCACTCCTTCGACCTGTCCTTCCCGAACGGCTGCCGCCCGTACCTGGTCACCCTCGCCGCCGAGACGCCGTCCCCGTTCGGGCCGCGGCGGGCCGGGCGGGCGCCGGGCGGGGAGGAGGACGAGCCCAAGGCGGGCGCGGCGGAGGCCGCCCCGGCGACCGTGGTGGACCTGGCGGGCATCGCCGACCGGATCGTCCCCTTCCCGGTCGAGGGCGGCCGCTTCCACGCGCTGCGCGCCGCCAAGGACGGGCTGCTCTGGACCAGGGCGCCGCTGCTCGGCGAACTCGGCGACGGCGCGGCCTCGCTGGACGACGACCGGCCCCGTCCGGTGCTGGAGCGCTTCGACCTGCGCAAGCGCCGGGTCGAGCAACTGGTGCACGGCGTCGACGACTTCGCGGTCAGCGGGGACGGCACCCGGGTGGCCGTGCAGGACGAGGGCGAACTGCGGATCGTCCCGGCCGACCACAAGGCCGGCGGCGAGGACGAGGAGACCGCCGTCGACCTGGCCCGGCTGCGGGTGACCGTCGACCCGGCCGCCGAGTGGCGGCAGATGTACGCCGAGAACGGCCGGCTGATGCGGGACAACTTCTGGCGCCCCGACCTCGGCGGCGTGGACTGGGCCGGGATCCTGGAGCGCTACCGGCCGCTGGTCGAGCGGGTCGGCTCGCACGACGAACTGGTCGACCTGCTCTGGGAGGTGCACGGCGAGCTCGGCACCTCGCACGCCTACGTGGTGCCGTACGGCCGCTACACCGAACCCGCCCGGCGCCAGGGCCTGCTGGGCGCCGACCTGGTCCGGGACGGCGGACGGTGGCGGATCGACCGGATCCTGCCCGGCGAGTCCTCCGACCCCCGGGCCCGCTCGCCGCTGGCCGCGCCCGGTGTCGCGATCCGCCCGGGCGACGCCCTGCTCGCCGTCAACGGCCGCCCGGTGGACCCGGTCACCGGCCCGGCGCCGCTGCTGGCCGGCACCGCCGGTCAGCCGGTCGAGCTGACCGTGGCCGGGAAGGACGGCGGCGACCCGCGCCACCCGGTGGTCGTCCCGCTCGCCGACGAGGAGGCGCTGCGCTACCACGACTGGGTGGCCGGCCGGCGGGCCGCGGTGCGCGAGCTGTCCGGGGGGCGGCTCGGCTACCTGCACATCCCCGACATGCAGACGGCCGGCTGGGCCCAGCTGCACCGCGACCTGTCCACCGAGATGGCCCGGGAGGGCCTGATCGTGGACGTCCGGGACAACCGCGGCGGCCACACCTCGCAGCTGGTGATAGAGAAGCTGGCCCGGCGGATCGTCGGCTGGTACGCGATCCGGGACACCGACCACCGGGTGCCCTACCCGATGGACGCCCCGCGCGGGCCGGTGGTCGCGATCGCCAACGAGCTGTCCGGCTCGGACGGCGACGTGGTCAACGCGGCCGTCCAGGCGCTCGGCATCGGTCCGGTGGTCGGCACCCGCACCTGGGGCGGGGTGATCGGCATCGACAGCCGCTACCAGCTGGTCGACGGCACCCTGGTCACCCAGCCCAAGTACGCGATGTGGCTGGAGAACTACGGCTGGGGCCTGGAGAACCACGGCGTCGACCCGGACGTCGAGGTGCCGTTCGCCCCGCACCACTGGGCGGCCGGTCAGGACCCCCAGCTGGCCGAGGGCGTCCGGATCGCGCTGGAGACCCTGGCCCGCACCCCGGCCCGCACCGGGCCGCCGCTGCCCTGGGCGTGAACGGCTCGGCTAGGCTGCGGCCGTACGGCGCCACGACGACAGAGACCCACCGAAACGAGGAGACCCCGATGGCCGGCGAGCCGCAGCCCGACTGCCTGTTCTGCAAGATCGTGGCGGGCGAGATCCCGGCGACCGTGGTGCGCAAGACCGAGCGCACCCTCGCCTTCCGCGACATCGCCCCCAAGGCCCCCGTGCACGTCCTGGTCATCCCGCACCTCCACTACCCGAACGCCGCCGCGCTGGCCGCCGCCGAACCGGAGATCGCCGGTGAACTGCTCGCCGAGGCGGGCGCGGTGGCCCGGGACGAGGGCATCCAGGACTACCGGCTGATCTTCAACACCGGTGCGGGCGCCGGGCAGACCGTCTTCCACGCCCACGTGCACGTGCTCGGCGGCAGGCACATGACCGAGAGCATGGTCTGAGCCCAGGTGTCCCCGCGCGAACTCGTCGTCCTCGGCACCGCCAGCCAGGTGCCCACCCGGCACCGCAACCACAACGGCTACCTGCTCCGCTGGGACGGCGAGGGCGTGCTGTTCGACCCCGGCGAGGGCACCCAGCGGCAGATGCTGCACGCCGGGGTCTCGGCCACCCAGATCACCCGGATCGCCGTGACCCACTTCCACGGCGACCACTGCCTGGGCCTCGCCGGGGTGATCCAGCGGATCAACCTTGACCGGGTCCCGCACCCGGTGGACGTCTACTTCCCGGCCTCCGGCGAGGTCTACTTCGAGCGGCTGCGGCACGCCACCGCCTACCACGAGACGGCGGTGCTGCGGCCCCGGCCGATCGACGAGCCCGGCCCGCTGCCCGCGCCCGGCGCCCGCTTCGCGTTGGACGCGGTCCGCCTCGACCACCCGGTGGAGTCCTTCGGCTACCGGCTGTCCGAGCCGGACGGGCGCCGCCTGGTGCCCGAGCGGCTCGCCGCGTTCGGCGTGCACGGCCCCGCGGTCGGCCGGCTCCAGCACGAGGGCGCGATCGAGGCGGACGGCCGCACCGTCACCCTGGACCAGGTCAGCGAGCCGCGGCCGGGCCAGAGGTTCGCCTTCGTGATGGACACCCGGCTCTGCGAGGGCGTGCACCAACTCGCCGAGGGCGCCGACCTGTTGGTGGTCGAGGCGACCTTCAGTGACGCCGACGCCCGGCTCGCCGAGGAGCACGGGCACCTCACCGCCGGCCAGGCCGCCAAGGCCGCCGCCGAGGCCGGGGTGCGCACCCTGGTGCTGACCCACTTCTCCCAGCGCTACCCGGACCTGGGGCAGCACCTGGCCGACGCCCGCAAGCACTTCGACGGGGAGCTGGTGCTCGCCGAGGACCTCGCGCGGGTGCCGGTCCCGGCCCGCCGCCACCCGTGAACGCCGCGGCGGGCCGGGCGAAAAGCGCTCGCATCGCCCCGCGATCTGCCGCAGCATCGACGGGTGCGGCCCCGCCGCCCGCCGCAGCGATCACGCTCGCGGCGTACCCTGGTGCCCCGGAGAGACCGAGCGGCACACGACACCACGGATGGGATGAGGCAGGCCCAGCGCCGACCCATGAGTGAGACATCGCAGACCCGTACCGACGGACAGTCGCGCCCCGAACCGGCCGGGGACGGCCGGGTGAGCGCCCGGATCGTCATCCCCGAGAAGCACCCGATGGTCACCCTGCTCGGCACGGCCGACTCGCTGCTGCGCGTGATCGAGCAGGGCTTCCCGGCCGCCGACATCCACGTCCGCGGCAACGAGGTGACCGCCACCGGGGAGCGCGCCGAGGTCGCCCTCGTGCAGAAGCTCTTCAACGAGATGATGCTGGTGCTGCGCACCGGCCAGCCCCTGACGGAGGACTCCGTGGAGCGCTCCATCGCCATGCTCCGCGAGGAGGACCCGGACGGCCCGGCGCCGTCCCAGGTGTTCACCGCGAACATCCTGTCCAACCGGGGCCGCACCATCCGCCCCAAGACGCTCAACCAGCAGCGCTACGTCGACGCGATCGACAAGCACACGATCGTCTTCGGCCTCGGTCCGGCCGGCACCGGCAAGACCTACCTGGCGATGGCCAAGGCCGTCCAGGCCCTCCAGGCCAAGGAGGTCAACCGGATCATCCTGACCCGGCCGGCGGTCGAGGCGGGGGAGCGGCTGGGCTTCCTGCCCGGCACCCTCTACGAGAAGATCGACCCCTACCTGCGCCCGCTGTACGACGCGCTGCACGACATGATGGACCCGGACTCCATCCCGCGCCTGATGGCGGCCGGCACCATCGAGGTCGCCCCGCTCGCCTACATGCGCGGCCGCACCCTCAACGACGCCTTCATCATCCTGGACGAGGCCCAGAACACCTCGCCCGAGCAGATGAAGATGTTCCTCACCCGCCTCGGGTTCAACTCCCGGGTGGTGGTCACCGGCGACACCAGCCAGATCGACCTCCCGGGCGGCACCCGCAGCGGTCTCAAGGTCGTCCAGGAGATCCTGGTCGACGTCCCGGACATCCACTTCTCCGTCCTCACCAGCACCGACGTGGTCCGCCACAAGCTGGTCGGCCGGATCGTGGACGCCTACGAGCGCTGGGACGCCCGGCAGGAGGCCGAGCAGAACGCCCCGGCCGACCGCAAGCCGGCCCAGCGGCGCCCCGGCAAGACCGCCGCGGCGCGCGCACCCCGCCAGTCCCATCGCACCGAAAGCTGAGCACACCTCCCGTCATGTCGATCGACATCGCCAACGAGTCCGGTTGGGACGCCGATGAGGAAGCCATCCTCGACGTCGCCCGCTTCGCCCTGGACAAGATGCGGATCCACCCGCAGTCCGAACTGTCCGTGATCCTGGTGGACGGTGCGGCGATGGAGGAGCTGCACATCCAGTGGATGGACCTGCCCGGACCGACCGACGTGATGTCGTTCCCGATGGACGAGCTGCGTCCCGGCAAGGAGGGCGAGGAGCTGCCGCAGGGCCTGCTCGGCGACATCGTGCTCTGCCCCGAGGTCGCCGAGCAGCAGGGCAAGGCGGCCCCCTCCAAGCACTCGATGGACGAGGAGCTGCAGCTGCTCACCGTCCACGGCGTGCTGCACGTCCTCGGCTACGACCACGAGGAGCCCGAGGAGGAGGAGGAGATGTTCGCCCTCCAGAAGCGGATCCTGGACGACTGGCGGGCGGGCCGGGGCCTCGGCGGCATCTCCCCGGCCCCCACCACCCACTGAGCGCGGGGCCCGAACTCCTGTGAGTGGTGAGAGTACGAGCTTCATCCTCGGTGCCGTGGCCCTGGTCGTGCTCGGCTGGCTGGCCGCGTGCGCCGAGGCGGGCATCTCCCGGGTCTCCCGGTTCCGGGCGGAGGAGGCCGTGCGCAACGGGCGGCGCGGCTCCGCCCGGCTGCTGGCCGTCGCCTCCGATCCGGTCCGCTACCTCAACCTGGCGACCCTGATCCGGGTCGCCAGCGAGATGGCGGCCGCGGTGCTGGTCACCGCGGTGTGCGTGCGCAACATCCACCCGACCTGGCAGGCCATCCTGCTGGCGTTCGGCGTGATGGTGCTGGTGTCCTTCGTCGCGGTCGGCGTCTCGCCGCGCACGATCGGGCGCCAGCACCCGGTCTCCACCGCGACCGCGGCCTCCTTCGTGCTGCTGCCGCTGGCGGCGGTGCTCGGCCCGATCCCGCGGCTGCTGATCCTGCTCGGCAACGCGCTGACCCCGGGCAAGGGCTACCGGGAGGGGCCGTTCTCCTCCGAGGCGGAGCTGCGGGCGCTGGTCGACCTCGCGGAGAAGGACGACCTGATCGAGGACGAGGAGCGCCGGATGGTGCACTCGGTCTTCGAGCTGGGCGACACCATCGTGCGCGAGGTGATGGTGCCGCGCACCGACCTGGTGATGATCGAGCGGCACAAGACCGTCCGGCAGGCGCTCACCCTGGCGCTGCGCTCGGGCTTCTCCCGGATCCCGGTGGTCGGCGACAACGAGGACGACGTGGTCGGCATCGTCTACCTCAAGGACCTGGTGCGCCGCACCCACATCAACCGGGAGGCGGAGGCCGAGGAGGTCGGCGCGGTGATGCGCCCGGCCGTGTTCGTGCCGGACTCCAAGCCGGCCGGCGACCTGCTGCGCGAGATGCAGCAGCGCCGCTCGCACGTCGCGATCGTGATCGACGAGTACGGCGGCACGGCGGGCCTGGTCACCATCGAGGACGTCCTGGAGGAGATCGTCGGCGAGATCACCGACGAGTACGACCGGGAGATCGCGCCGATCGAGGACCTCGGCGACGGCTCGTACCGGATCACCGCCCGGCTGCTGGTGGAGGACCTCGGCGAGCTGTTCGGCATCGAGCTGGAGGACGAGGACGTCGAGACCGTCGGCGGCCTGCTGGCCAAGCACCTCGGCCGGGTGCCGATCCCCGGCTCGGCCTGCGAGATCCCGCTGCCCGAGCCTGCCGCGGACGGCCTGACCGGCATTCTGCTGACCGCCGAGTCCTCGGCCGGGCGGCGCAACCGGATCGGTTCGATGGTGGCCTCGCCGGTGCGCGGGTCGGCCGTCGTGGCGGAGGGCGCGGGCGAGTAGCGGGTGGGCGGTCGCCGCGCGACCATGGAGGGCATGACGCACAAACTGCGCGCGGAGTACGGCCCGCAGGGGGCGGCCGGCGGGGTCAAGTCCTGGCACGTGGTGCGGGACGAGGACCCGTCGACCGCGCTCTGCGGCCGGACCATGCCCGACGACGCCGAGACGCGACCCGAGCAGGACTGGGGCACCGGGTTGCGCTGCTGCCAGCAGTGCGGCTCGCTCTACATGCACGAGACGCCGCACCTGCAGGGGAGCCACCCCTACAGCTAGCCCCTGAAAGTCAGCCGGAGTGCCGGCGCGGCAAGGCCATGGCTGAGCTCTGGAGGTCGCCATGAAGCTGCAAGACGAACTGCCGACCGTCGATCGCCGACTCGCCCTGGTGTGGCGGGTCGGGGCGGGGGCCGGGGGGATCTTCCTGATCGTGTTCGGGATCCTGGGGCTGGCCGACCACCCCGGTTTCCTGGCCACCCACGGCGACCGGATCGCCGGGCTGTCGACCAACGGGGCGCTGAGCATCCTGTCCATCATCGCGGGCGCGGTGCTGCTGGCCGGGGCGGTGATCGGCGGGAACTTCGCCTCCAACCTCAACCTGGTGGTCGGGGTGCTGTTCGTGCTGTCCGGCTTCTACGGGCTGACGGTGCTCGGCCGGCCGGAGGCGAACATCCTCAACTTCCGGATGTCGAACGTGCTGTTCGCGTTCATCTTCGGGATCGTCGTGACCACCTTCGGGATGTACGGCCGGGTGAGCAGCCACCTGCCGCACGACAACCCGTTCTGGCAGGACCGGATCGGTCGCGAGGAGCAACTGCCGTCCGGCGCCGCGAAGACCTTCGTCAAGGTCCTCAACCCGAACCCCGGGCGGACCCACCCGGTCGGCCACTGAACCGCACGCAGTGCCTATGCTCGGCGGCATGAGTGACATCAGTGACATCGTCGAGCTCGACCCCGAGGACAAGAAGATCATCACCCTGGCCCGCTCGGCCCGCGCCCGCAACGGCGTGGCCGAGGGGGCCGCGGTGCGTGACGAGACCGGTCGCACCTACGTGGCCGGGACGGTCGCGCTGGAGTCGCTGCGGCTGAGCGCCCTGCAGACGGCGGTGGCGATGGCGGTGGCCAGCGGTGCGAAGTCGCTGGAGGCGGCCGCCGTGGTGAGCGAGGCCGAGCAGCCGGCCGAGGCCGACCTGGCCGCCGTGCGGGACCTGGGCGGGGCCGGTACGCCGGTGCTGCTGGCCGGTCCGGACGGGACGCTGCGGGTGGCGGCCGAGGCCCGCTGAGCGGTCGCCGGAGGCCCTTGCCCCCTGTATTAAGCAGATAATCTCACCGGGGGAGTGGACTCGGTGAGGGGCTGGGGCATGGGGGCGTTGGCGTTCGTCGCCGGGCTGGTGCTGTTCGTGATGGGGATGGGCAAGTGGCAGGAGACCGGCACGGTCTACTGGCTCTGGGGTTCACTCGTCTTCCTGCTGTTGCTGGTGGTGTTCTCGCTGGTCGGCCGGGGCGGCGGCAAGGGCTGATCGGCCCGGTCGACCGGCCCCGGACGGCGCGGCTCCGGTGATCAGGGAGAATGGAGCCCATGAATGCCCCTTCCTCCTCGTACCGCTCCGGGTTCGCGTGCTTCGTCGGCCGTCCCAACGCGGGCAAGTCGACCCTGACCAACGCCCTGGTGGGGACGAAGGTCGCGATCACCTCCGACCGCCCGCAGACCACCCGGCACACCGTGCGCGGCATCGTGCACCGCCCGGACGCCCAGCTCGTGCTGGTCGACACCCCCGGACTGCACAAGCCCCGCACCCTGCTCGGCGAGCGCCTCAACGACCTGGTCCGCACCACCTGGGCCGAGGTCGACGTGATCGGTTTCTGCCTGCCCGCCGACCAGAAGATCGGCCCCGGCGACAAGTTCATCGCCAAGGAGATCGCCGGGATCAAGAAGACCCCCAAGGTCGCCATCGTCACCAAGACCGACCTGGTCGACTCCAAGCGGCTGGCCGAGCAGCTCATCGCCATCCACCAGCTCGGCCTGGAGCTGGGCTTCGAGTGGGCCGAGATCATCCCGGTCTCGGCGGTCGGCGACAAGCAGGTCGAGCTGGTCGCCGACCTGCTCACCAAGCTGCTGCCGGAGGGCGACCAGCTCTACCCGGAGGGCGACCTCACCGACGAGCCCGAGCAGATCATGGTCGCCGAGCTGATCCGTGAGGCCGCCCTGGAGGGCGTGCGGGACGAACTGCCGCACTCGCTGGCCGTCGTGGTCGAGGAGATGCTGCCGCGCGAGGGCCGCCCGGCGGACCGTCCGCTGCTGGACATCCACGCCAACGTCTACATCGAGCGGCAGAGCCAGAAGGCGATCGTGATCGGCGCCAAGGGCTCGCGGCTCAAGCACGTCGGCACCACCGCCCGCAAGCACATCGAGGCGCTGCTCGGCACGCCGGTCTACCTGGACCTGCACGTCAAGGTGGCCAAGGACTGGCAGCGCGACCCCAAGCAGCTGCGCAAGCTCGGCTTCTGACGCCACGCCCGGGAGCCCGTGGGCCCGTTCGGACGCCGGGTGCGTCCGGGCGGGCCCGCGCCGTTCCGGGCTCAGGCCCCCTCGCGCAGCACCAGGGAGAGCAACTCCCGCTGGGAGTCGGTGAGTTTGGGGTCGGCGCAGTACACCGTCCGCCCGTCGACGGTGATCTCGTAGTGGAAACCGTCCGGCACGCCGTACGAGGGGGCGCGCAGCCCGCCCGCGACGGCTTCGCGGGCGAGCGCGTGGACGTGCGGGGCGTCCGCGCGGTCGATGGTGTCGAGCTCCGCGTGGCGGACGATTCCGGCGAGGCCGCCGGTCCGGGTCACCTGGATACGCATGGTGTCCATGGTGCTACCCAGGGAAGGCTTTTGCGGCACTTTTCCCCGACCGTGACCTTAAGTCGGTCTCAACCCGGTCTCAACCGGCGGCGAACCGGTCGGTCCCGGTCATCGTCCCGGGCGCCGCACCGGTCACCGCACCGGTCACCGCATCGGTCGCCGTGCCGGTCACCGCACCGTCCGGCGGGCCGGCTCAGCCGGGGCTGACGCCGACCTGCGCCCAGGAGGCCGTCACGGTGTCCGCGACCGAGGGCCGGTCGGGGTGGCGGGCCCTGGCGGCGGCCACGGTGGCCCGGGCGAAGTCGGTGAAGTCGGCGGTGGCGGGCAGCCCGCCACCGGTCAGGGTGTCGTACCAGATCCGCCCGGCCAGCTCCCAGGAGTGCCCGCCGAGGGCGGTGGCCAGCAGGTAGAACGCGTGGTTGGGGATGCCGGAGTTGATGTGCACCCCGCCGTTGTCCTCGCCGGTGTCCACGTAGTCCCGCATGTGCGCGGGCTGCGGGTCCTTGCCGAGCTGCGGGTCGTCGTAGGCGGTGCCGGGGGCCTTCATCGAGCGCAGCGCCACACCCTGGACGCCGGGGGCGAGCAGTCCGGCGCCGATCAACCAGTCGGCGGAGGCGGCGTCCTGGTGCAGCGCGTACTGCTTGACCAGCGAGCCGAAGACGTCGGAGATCGACTCGTTCAGCGCGCCGGGCTGGTCCTGGTACTGCAGTCCGGCGGTGAACTGGGTGACGCCGTGGGTGAGTTCGTGGCCGATGACGTCGATGCAGGCGGTGAAGTCGCCGAAGATCTCGCCGTCCCCGTCGCCGAAGACCATCTGCCGGCCGTTCCAGAAGGCGTTGTCGTAGTTCTGCCCGTAGTGCACGCTGGCGTCCAGGCGCAGCCCGTGGCCGTCGATCGAGTCGCGCCCGAAGACCTCGGAGTAGAGCGCGAAGGTGGCGCCGAGGCCGTCGTAGGCGTGGTTGACGGAGGTGTCGGCGACCGGGGTCTGGCCCTCGGTGCGGACGGTGTGCCCGGGCAGCCGCTGGGCGTGCCCGGAGTCGGCGATCAGCCGGCTGAGGCCGGGGTCGGCGGCGGCCGGCGGGGGAGCGGTGAGACGGGCCGCGCGGTGCGCGGCGTCGAGCGCGAGGGAGCGGGCGGCGGGCTCGTGACCGGCCTCGGCGAGGCGGTCCAGGACGTACGGCGGGACGATCGCGTGGATCCGTACTGCGGCAGTCATGTGGCCCAGGGTGAGGCTCCGATGACCGGTTGTCACCACTTTCGGCGCGTCCGGCCGCCGTCTCAAGGAGTGGAACGGGAGCCCGGATCACTTCGGGGGCGCGCGGGCCTGGGTTACGCTGGGTTCCATCATGCGCAACGGGCTGCTTCTTCTTAGCTGCCGCGTCGAGGGCCTGTAGCCACTGGGGCCGGCTCCCTCGCCGCGGGGAACGAGCTGTGCGCGGAATCGGCGACCCAACGGTGTGTCGCGAGCGCAGCAGAGGCCGGCCAGTCGGTGTTGATCCCTCCCGACCCGCCCGCACCACGCATCCACAGGAAGCCGAGAGTCACCTCCATGACCGAGCAGAGCTCCGCCGCGTCCGTCCCCGCCGCTCCCGCCTTCGTCGACCGGCCGACCCCGATCACCGCCGCCTCCGTGCGCCAGCAGCCCTCGGGCATGCGGTACGGGCGCTACCTGCCGTTCGGCACCGTCGACCTGCCGGACCGCACCTGGCCGGACAAGGTGATCACCAAGGCGCCGCGCTGGCTCTCCACCGACCTGCGGGACGGCAACCAGGCGCTGATCGACCCGATGTCCCCGGCCCGCAAGCGGAAGATGTTCGACCTGCTGGTGGCCATGGGCTACAAGGAGATCGAGGTCGGCTTCCCGTCCTCCGGCGCCACCGACCACGCCTTCGTGCGGTCGCTGATCGAGGAGGGGGCGATCCCGGAGGACGTCACCATCTCGGTGCTGACCCAGGCGCGCGAGGAGCTGATCGAGAAGACCGTGGAGTCGCTGGTCGGTGCCCCGCGGGCGACCGTGCACCTGTACAACGCGACCGCGCCGCTGTTCCGCCGGGTGGTGTTCCGCAACGACCGGGCGGCCACCAAGGCGATCGCGGTGGACGGCACCCGGCTGGTGATGGAGTACGCGGAGAAGCTGCTGGGCGACGACACCGTCTTCGGCTACCAGTACTCGCCGGAGATCTTCGTGGACACCGAGCTGGACTTCGCCCTGGAGGTCTGCGAGGCGGTGATGGACGTCTGGCAGCCGGGCGAGGGCCGCGAGATCATCCTGAACCTGCCGGCCACCATCGAGCGGGCCACCCCGAACGTCCAGGCCGACCAGTTCGAGTGGATGTCGCGCCACCTGTCCCGCCGGGAGTCCGTCTGCCTGTCGGTGCACCCGCACAACGACCGGGGCACCGCGGTGGCCTCGGCCGAACTGGCCTACATGGCGGGCGCGGACCGGATCGAGGGGTGCCTGTTCGGGCAGGGCGAGCGGACCGGCAACGTCGACCTGGTGACGCTGGGGATGAACCTGTTCTCGCAGGGCGTCGACCCGCAGATCGACTTCTCCGACATCGACGAGGTGCGCCGCACCGCCGAGTACTGCAACCAGATGGAGGTGCACCCGCGCCACCCGTACGCCGGTGACCTGGTCTACACCTCCTTCTCCGGCTCGCACCAGGACGCCATCAAGAAGGGCTTCGACGTCCTGGAGGCGGACGCGAAGGCGGCCGGGGTGCCGGTGGCCGAGCACGTCTGGGGCGTGCCGTACCTGCCGATCGACCCGAAGGACGTCGGCCGCACCTACGAGGCGGTGATCCGGGTCAACAGCCAGTCCGGCAAGGGCGGGGTGGCGTACGTCCTGAAGAACGACCACAAGCTGGACCTGCCGCGCCGGATGCAGATCGAGTTCTCCCGGATCATCCAGGCCAAGACCGACGCCGAGGGCGGCGAGGTCAGCCCGGCGGAGATCTGGCGGGTCTTCGAGGACGAGTACCTGCCGACGCCCGGGAACCCGTGGGGCCGGCTGTCGCTGGCCGGCTCGCGCACCCTGACCACCGAGGACGGCCGGGACGCGCTGACCGCCGAGGCCGTGGTGGACGGCGTGCCGGTGACCCTGTCCGGCACCGGCAACGGCCCGGTCTCGGCCTTCGCGGACGCGCTGGCCCGGATCGGCGTGGACGTACGGGTGCTGGACTACGCCGAGCACGCGCTGAGCGAGGGCGGCGACGCCCAGGCCGCCGCGTACGTCGAGTGCGCGGTGGACGGCAAGGTGCTGTGGGGCGTGGGCATCGACGGCAACACCGTGCTGGCCTCGCTGAAGGCGATGATCAGCGCCGTCAACCGCGCGCAGCGCGGCTAATTCGTACGGGTGGTACGCGAAGGGCCGTCCCCCGGGGCGGCCCTTCGCCGTGCGCGCCCCGCATTGTGGCCTGCGCCACACTTTTTCGGATCGGAAGCCGTTCGAGGTACTGACACGTGCCGGTAACCATGGCAACATCGATCCACCGGAGAGCCGGGTCGGTGGGACGGCCTCGGCATCCGGTCGCGTGACCTGCCCTTCGTTGTGCAGGCCGCCTGCCATGTCTGGGGAGTGGCGCCGTGACCAGGTTGTGGGGTGTTCGCCCGAGGTGGCGGACCGACGTTCTCGGTGACTTCTTCTGTCCGGGCTGCGGCGGGGACCGCAACTACCGCCGGCAGCACGGCCGGCGGTGGCTGCGGCTGCTGGGGACGCCGGTCGTCCCGCTCGGGCCGGTGATCGGCAGCGTGCAGTGCACCAGCTGCCACGGGCGCCACGGCGTCGAAGCCCTGGAGCAGCCCACCAGCGTGCGCCTCGGCGCGATGCTGCGGGACGCCCAGTACACCATCGCGCTGGCGCTGCTCGCGGCCGGCGGCACCGCCCACCGGGCGGCCCGCGAGGCGGCCTGCACGGCGGTGCGCGAGGCCGGGTTCGAGGACTGCGGGGAGGCCCAGGTGCTGGCCGCGCTCGCCGCGCTGTCCGGGCTCGGCGACGAACTCCACGAGGCCCGCGGGATGTCCGGGGGCCTGGCGGTGGAGCTGCACGCGGTGCTCGAACCGCTCGCCCCGTACCTGGCCGAGCAGGGCCGGGAGCGGCTGTTGCTGCAGGGGGCCGCGATCGCCCTGGCGGACGGGCGCTACCTGCCGCAGGAGCGGGACGCGTTGGCGGCGGTCGGCAGCTGCCTGGACCTGCCGAAGGGGCGGGTGCCGGCGCTGCTGGAGGCGGCGACCAGGGCGCCGTACGAGAACCTGTAGCGCCGTACGAGAACAGGTGGGGGCCGTACCAGAGCGCGGGTGGGCCGCAGCCCGCCCGAGGACTTTCCGAATCCCCCACAAACGGGCCCGCACCCCCCTCCGGGCCCGCCGTGACCCGCACCGCAGTGGTCCTCCCCCACGGCCCCCGGTGCGGGCAACACGGCTGTCCGCCGCTGTCCGTCGCTGGTGGACAATGGTGGGCATGAGTCTTTTCCGGGACGACGGCGTCGTGTTGCGGGCGCAGAAGCTCGGCGAGGCCGATCGGATCATCACCCTGCTGACCCGCCAGCACGGCAAGGTGCGCGCGGTGGCGCGCGGGGTGCGCAAGACCAAGTCCAAGTTCGGCGCCCGACTGGAGCCGTTCTCGCACGTGGACGTGCAGTTCTTCAGCCGGGGGAGCGAGCTGATCGGGCGCGGGCTGCCGCTGTGCACCCAGGTGGAGACCATCGCGCCGTACGGCGGTTCGATCGTCACCGACTACGGCCGCTACACCGCGGGCACCGCGATGCTGGAGACGGCCGAGCGCTTCGCCGAGAACGAGGGCGAGCCGGCCGTCCAGCAGTACCTGCTGCTGGTGGGCGGGCTGCGCACGCTGGCGGCCGGGACGCACGAGTCGCACCTGGTGCTGGACGCCTTCCTGCTGCGCTCGCTCGCGGTGAACGGGTACGGCGCGAGCTTCACCGACTGCGCCAAGTGCGGCCTGGACGGGCCGAACCGTTTCTTCTCGTTGCAGGCGGGCGGGGTCCTCTGCGCGGACTGCCGAGTGCCCGGATGTGCCGTACCCTCCCCTGAGACACTGGTACTGCTCGGGGCGCTGCTGTCAGGGGACTGGCGGACGGCCGACGCCTGCGAGCCGCGGTACTGGCGGGAGGGCAGCGGCCTGGTCGCGGCCTATCTGCAGTGGCACCTGGAGCGGGGCATCCGCTCGATGAGATACGTGGAGAAGTGAGCACATGGCAGCGCGACGGCTCTTCGGCGGCGGCAAGCAGCGGGACTACACCCCCCCGACCCCGCACCCCAGCGGCGCCAAGCCCCCGAAGATCCCCGGCGAGCTGGTCCCCGACCACGTCGCCATCGTGATGGACGGCAACGGCCGTTGGGCCAAGGAGCGCGGGCTGCCCCGCACCGAGGGCCACAAGGTCGGCGAGTCCGTCGTGCTGGACGTCCTCAAGGGCGCGATCGAGCTCGGCGTCAAGAACATCTCGCTGTACGCCTTCTCCACCGAGAACTGGAAGCGCTCGCCCGACGAGGTGAAGTTCCTGATGAACTTCAACCGGGACGTCATCCGCCGCCGCCGGGACGAGATGGACGCGATGGGCGTGCGGATCCGCTGGGCCGGCCGGATGCCCAAGCTGTGGAAGAGCGTCGTCCAGGAGCTCCAGGTCGCCGAGGAGCAGACCAAGGGCAACGACGCCGTGACGCTCTACATGTGCGTCAACTACGGCGGCCGGGCCGAACTCGCCGACGCCGCACAGGCGCTCGCGCTGGACGTGGCGGCCGGGCGGCTGGACCCGAAGAAGGTCAACGAGAAGACCCTCGCCAGGTACATGTACCACCCGGACATGCCGGACGTGGACCTCTTCCTGCGCCCCAGCGGCGAGCAGCGCACCTCCAACTTCCTGCTCTGGCAGTCCGCGTACGCCGAGTTCGTGTTCCAGGACGTGCTCTGGCCGGACTTCGACCGCCGTGACCTGTGGCGCGCCTGCGAGCAGTTCGCGATGCGCGACCGCCGCTTCGGCGGGGCGATCCCGAACGAGCTGCCCGGCGGTGGACTGGAGCTGCCGGCCCAGCGCTGACGGTCCGGCGGCGGCATGCGGTGTCGACGGCCACGCCGAAGGGCCCGCGGGAGGATTCCCGCGGGCCCTTCGGCGTCGTCCGCACCGGCTGCCCCGGTACGGGCGTCAGGCCTTCTTGGCGCAGTCCGCGCAGGTGCCGAAGATCTCCAGGGTGTGCGCGATGTCGCTGAACCCGTGCTCGGCGGCGACCGAGTTGGCCCAGCGTTCGACCGCGGGGCCCTCGACCTCGACGGTGGCACCGCAGTGCCGGCAGACCAGGTGGTGGTGGTGCCCGCTGCTGCACCGGCGGTAGACGGCCTCGCCGTCGGCGGTGCGCAGCACGTCCACCTCGCCGGCGTCGGCGAGCGACTGCAGGGTGCGGTAGACCGTGGTCAGACCGACGGAGTCCCCGCGGTGCTTGAGCAGGTCGTGGAGCTCCTGGGCGCTGCGGAAGTCAGCGATCTCGTCCAGGGCCGCCGAGACGGCGGCACGCTGCCTGGTCGAGCGGGCGCGCGGCGACGGGCCTGCGGTGGTCACCGTGGGTCCTCCTGGGGTCGTGGGCGTCACGCACCTCATTGTGCCAGCCCGGCCCCCCGCTCCGGGGTGGTCGTGTCGGAGGAAGTCTTTCCCGGGACTTGGCCGGGTGTTTGGCCGGGGATCCGGACGTCGCAGACCTGCGGCCCCGGGTCGGTGCCGTTGGCGTCGCCGCGGCGGTGGCGGCGACGGGCGAGCGGTGCGGCGATCAGGCTGAACACCGCGAAGACCGCGATGGCGAGCAGCACGATGGCCGGTCCGGAGGGCACGTCCAGCTGGTAGGAGCCGGTGACGCCGGCCAGCGAGACCACCACGCCGAGCGCGATCGAGGCCGCCTGGGTGGCGGCGAAGGAGCGGGTGAGCTGCTGCGCGGCGACCACCGGGACCACCATCAGGGCGCTGACCAGGAGCAGTCCGACCACCCGCATGGCGACCGTGACGGTGACCGCGGCCATCACCGCGAGCAGCAGGTTGAGGGTGCGCACCGGTACACCGGTGACCCGGGCGAAGTCCTCGTCCTGGCAGATCGCGAAGAGCTGGCGGCGCAGGCCGACGGTGACCGCGATGACCACCGCGCCGAGCACCGCGATGGTGGCCAGGTCGGCGGGGGCGACGGTGAGGATCGAGCCCCACAGGTAGCTCTCCAGCGAGCCGGCCCCGGCCTGGGCGGACATCGAGACCAGCAGCTTGCCGCAGGCCATGCCGCCGTAGAAGAGCATCGCGAGGGCGATGTCGCCGCGCTGGTTGCCGCGCGAGCGGACCAGCTCCATGGTGACCGCGCCGAGCACGCAGACCAGCACGGCCATCCAGACCGGGCTGGTCTGGAAGATGAAGCCGAGGCCGACGCCGGTCATCGCGACGTGGCCCATGCCGTCGCCCATCAGGGCCTGGCGGCGCTGCACCAGGTAGATGCCGACGGCGGGGGCGGTGATCCCGACCAGCACGGCGGCGAGCAGGGCGCGCTGCATGAAGTCGTAGGAGAGCATCTCGGTCATGCGAGCAGCCTCGGCGGGGTGAGGTCGGCGTGCGGGTGGACGTGGTCGTGGCCGGGCAGCGCGTGCAGGCCGGTGTTGGGCACCGGCGGGCCGTCGTGCGCGACGCAGCCGTCCCGGAGCACCACGGCGCGGTCGATCAGCGGTTCCAGCGGCCCGAGTTCGTGCAGCACGAGCAGGACGGAGGCGCCGCGCCCGACCTCGGCGCGCAGGGTGTCGGCGAGCACCTGCTGGCTGGCGGCGTCCACGCCGGCCATCGGCTCGTCCATGATCAGCAGGTCGGGGGTGCCGACCAGGGCGCGGGCGATCAGCACCCGCTGCTGCTGGCCGCCGGACAGGTCGGCGACGCCGTCCCCGGCCCGGTCCAGCATGCCGACGGCCGCCAGCGCGCGGTCCACCGCGGCGCGGTCCCGGCGGCGGAAGGGCAGCAGCCGGTGCTGCGCCAGCCGGCCGGTGGAGACCACCTCGCGCACGGTGGCCGGGACGCCGGAGGCGGCGGTGGTGCGCTGGGGGACGTACCCGATCCGGTACCAGGCGCGGAAGGAGCCGTACGGGGTGCCGAACAGCTCCAGGTCGCCCTGTTCCAGCGGCACGGAGCCGATCACGGCCTTGACGGTGGTCGACTTGCCGGAGCCGTTGGCGCCGAGCAGGGCGACCACCTCGCCGGGGGCCACGGTGAGGTCGACGCCGCGCAGCACCGGCCGGCCGCCGCGCGAGGCGACGGCGTCACGGAGGCGGACGGCCGGGGGTATCGGGTGGGTCATGGCGGTGCGTCCCGTCAGCTCGCGGGGGTGGGGGTGGCGGAGGCGGCGGGGGCGCTGTCGGGGGCGCCGAGGGCGGCCCGGAGGTTGGCCAGGTTCTGCCGCATGACGCTCAGGTAGTCGTCCTTCGACGGGTCCTTGACGCCCTCCAGCGGGTCCAGGACGGCGGTCTTGAGGCCGAGGTCCTTGGCGACGGTGTCGGCGAGCTTGGGGCTGACCAGGGTCTCGAAGAACACCGTGGTGACGCCGTTGTCCTTGGCGGCCTTCTGCACCTCGGCGAGGCGGGCCGGGGTGGGCTCGGACTCCGGGTCGACGCCGTTGATGGCGACCTGGGTGAGGCCGTAGTGGTCGGCGAGGTAGCCGAAGGCGGCGTGGCTGGTGACGAAGGTCTTGGTCTTGACGTCCTTCAGCCCGGCCTGGAAGTCCTGGTCCAGGGCGGTGAGCTTGGTGACCAGTTCGTCGGTGTTCTTCTGGTAGTCGGCGGCGTGCGTCGGGTCGGCCTTGGCGAACTCGGTGCCGACGCTCTTGGCGATCGCGGCGTAGCGGGTCGGGTCGAGCCAGATGTGCGGGTCGCCGGCCGGGCCCTCGTGCTGGTGGCCGTCGGCCTCGGCGGTGCCCTCGTCGAGGTGGTGGTCGACCAGCGGGCTGGCCGCGGTGGCGTCGATCCGGTGCTTGCTGGAGGACTGGCCGACGGCCTGGTCGACGGTCGGCTGCAGGCCCTTGAGGTAGATGATCGCGTCGGCCTTCTGGACGTTGGCGACCTGCTTGGCGGTGAGCTCCAGGTCGTGCGGCTCGACGCCGGGCGCGGTGAGGTCGGTGACCGAGACGTGCTCCCCGCCGATCTGCCGGGCCAGGAACTCCATCGGGTAGAAGGAGGCGACCACGTTCAGCTTGCCGTCCGTGCCCTTGGCGCTGCTGCCGCCGCTGCCGCAGGCCGTGAGGGCCAGTGCGGAGGCGAGGGCGGTCACGGCGAGGGCGGCGGTCTTGCGGGTCCGGCGGCTGAGCAGTCCGATCATCATGACAATCATTCTCATGTGAAGTGGAAATGATTGTCAACTCACTCGGGCGGGTGAACGGCAGGTGACCGTGGATGGGGGGAGCCGGACGATACCGATTTGAACCCCGTACCCGTCTGGCCGGTAACCTGAGGTATTCGGGTACGAGCAACCAGCCGTGCCCTGACCGTGCCGTACGTACTGAAGAGAGCACTGTGGCCGCCGACAAGATCGACACGATCGTCAGCCTGAGCAAGCGCCGTGGCTTCGTCTACCCCTGCAGCGAGATCTACGGCGGCACGCGTGCCGCCTGGGACTACGGACCGCTGGGTGTCGAGCTCAAGGAGAACATCAAGCGCCAGTGGTGGCGCACGATGGTCCAGGCCCGTGAGGACGTCGTCGGACTCGACTCGTCGGTGATCCTGGCCCGCGAGGTCTGGGAGGCCTCCGGCCACGTCGCCACCTTCAACGACCCGCTGACCGAGTGCCTCTCCTGCCACAAGCGCCACCGGGCCGACCACCTGGAGGAGAAGTACGAGGCCAAGCACGGCTTCCCGCCGCCGAACGGCCTCAAGGACGTCAACTGCCCCGACTGCGGTACCAAGGGCCAGTTCACCGAGCCCAAGGACTTCTCGGGCATGCTGAAGACCCACCTCGGCGTCACCGAGGAGGCCAGCGGCCTGGCCTTCCTGCGCCCCGAGACCGCCCAGGGCATCTTCACCAACTTCAGCTCCGTCCAGACCACTTCGCGCAAGAAGCCGCCGTTCGGCATCGCCCAGACCGGCAAGAGCTTCCGCAACGAGATCACCCCCGGCAACTTCATCTTCCGCACCCGCGAGTTCGAGCAGATGGAGATGGAGTTCTTCGTCAAGCCGGGCGACGACGAGCAGTGGCACGAGTACTGGCTCCAGCAGCGCTGGGACTGGTACGTCGACCTCGGCATGCGCACCGAGAACATGCGCTTCTTCGAGCACCCGAAGGAGAAGCTGTCCCACTACGCCAAGCGCACCGTGGACATCGAGTACCGCTTCAACTTCGGCGGCTCCGAGTTCTCCGAGCTGGAGGGCGTCGCCAACCGCACCGACTACGACCTGCGGGTGCACAGCGAGGCCTCCGGCAAGGACCTCCGCTACTTCGACCAGGAGAGCGGCGAGCGCTACTTCCCGTACGTCATCGAGCCGGCGGCCGGTCTCAACCGCGCCATGCTGGCCTTCCTGATCGACGCCTACTTCGAGGACGAGGCGCCGAACGCCAAGGGCGTCATGGAGAAGCGCGTCGGCATGCGGCTCGACCCGCGGCTGGCCCCGGTCAAGGTCGCCGTCCTGCCGCTGTCGCGCAACGCCGACCTGTCGCCGAAGGCCCGCGGCCTGGCCGCCGACCTGCGCACCGCGTGGAACGTCGAGTTCGACGACGCGGGCGCGATCGGCAAGCGCTACCGCCGCCAGGACGAGATCGGCACGCCGTTCTGCGTCACGGTCGACTTCGACACCCTTGAGGACAACGCGGTGACCGTCCGCGACCGCGACACCATGTCGCAGGAGCGGGTGTCGCTGGACCAGGTCAAGGCGTACCTGGCGGCGCGTCTGATCGGCTGCTGAGTCCGGTACTCCGGGGAGCCCCCGGTCGCCCTCTCGCGGGAGGGCGACCGGGGGCTCCCCGCTTGTTCGCTTGTTCGGCGCCGGACAGGGCCTAGCGCCGGCCCCAGCGGGAGCGCGGGGCGGCCGGCTTCGGGGCGGTCGGCAGGCCGGCCGTGCGCAGTGCGGCGAGGGTGGTGCGGTGGCGGGCGCCGTCGGCGAGCAGGGCGGCCAGCAGCTGCCCGTAGAGCTCCCGGTGGCCGTCCAACGCGGCTGCCAGGCGCACCAGTTCGGTCGGCGGGCGCAGGGCGGCCAGCTCGTGCAGCAGCAGGGTGGCGAGTGCGGGCGGCAGCTCGGTGGCGAGGCCGACCAGGTCGGCGGTCGGGCGGCCGGCCGCCTGGCGCAGCAGGGTCCGGACGTCGGCGGGGCGGCCGTGCTGCTGGAGGCAGGCGGCGAGCGAGGTCAGCTCGGAGGTCGGGGCCGAGCCCCACTCCCAGAGCAGGGTGGCGCCGTCGGCGTGCTGCCCGGCCCGCTCCAGCGCGCCGAGCAGGGCCGGGACGGCGGAGGCCGGGTAGGCCCAGAAGGCGTGGAACAGCTCGGCGGCCTCCTCGGTCAGGCCCAGTTCGCGCAGCTCCGCGAGGACGGCGACCGCGTGCTCGGGGGTGTTCCCGGCGGCGGTCCGGGCCAGCTGCAGCGAGGCGCCGGTCGGGCCCCGCCGGGAGAGCATCCCGACCAGCAGGGCGGCGTCGGCGGGGGCGAGACGGGCGGCGGCCTGGTTCAGCAGCTCCTCGACCTCGGGGAGGGCGCCGGTGCGGTGGAGGCCGGTGATCCGCTCGGTGAGGGCGCCGAGGTCGGGTCGGGTGGCCGGTGGCGGCGGCTGGTGCTGCCGGTGGGGCTCGGGGGGCGGGGGTGGCTGTGGTGCCTGGTGCGGCTGCGGTGCCTGAAGGGGCTGGGACGACCGGCGTGGCTGTGGTGTCCGGTGCGGCCGGGAGTGGAGGTGGGGGCGGGGTTCCGGCGGGTTCGGCTGAGGGTGTTGCCGCTGTCTGAGCTCGATCTCCAACTCCTGGAGCTGATCGCTCAGTTGGAGGCACCGCGCACTCAGCCCCTCGCGCAGGACGCGGGCCTGGGCGAGCTGCCGCAGCAGGTCCCCGTCCGGGTGCTGGCGGCCCGGCGTCGCCCGTATCGCCTCGTTCAGCCGCCGTTCGCGTTGGCTCGCGTAACGGCTCGCGCGGAGTAACTCGTCCAGTTCTGCCCGGAGTTCGGCGGCCCGTTGCTCGTCCTCCGGCTGCTGGCCTGCGGATTCTTCCGTCGACCGCATGCGCATGATCGCCCCAACCTGTCCATCTCTACCCTGACTGCGGGACATCCTGGCGTCGGAATGTGGCGATGGAGTTACGAGAGCGCGACCAGTCGTGCCCGAGTGGTGTCAAGGAGCGCGCAGGGGGCGGCCGTTGCGGGTAGTGCGCCGGTCGCGCTCCCCGCAACGGCCGCCCCGCGGATGCGCGGCCGACCGCCCTGCCGGTGGCGGGTCTCAGCCGCCCAGCCGGGCCCTCGCCTCCATCAGGGCGAACCCGAGCAGGTTCAACCCCCGCCACTCCAGCGGGCGTTCGGCCCGGATGTCGTCCGAGGCCAGCCCGATGCCCCAGATCCGGTCCACCGGGCTGGCCTCGACCAGGACGCGACCGCCGGTGCCCAGCAGGTACTCCCGCAGGGCCTCGTCCTGGCCGAACTTCGCGACGTTCCCCTCGACCACCAGCTCGAACCGGCCCGCCGTCCAGGTCTCCTCGTCGAAGCCCCGCACCAGCCGGCCCAGCTTCTTCGCCTCGGCGGGCGTACCGGCCGCCAGCACCTGCTGCGCGACCTCCTCGTCCCCGAACATCCGGGCCTTCCCGGCCATCATCCAGTGCTCGGCGGAGGCGTACTCCTCCCCGTCGACGCTGAACCGCCCGGGCCACCACTGGCTCAGGCACTCCTGCCGCGTCCCACCGCCCTTGCGCGCGGTGTGCCCCCAGAACATCACCCACTTCGGCCGCGCCCCGGTGTCCATCAGGGCCGCCAGCCCCGCACGGTCGCGGACGTCGGCGAAGCCCCCCACATGCTGCTTGCTCATAATCGTCATTCTGACACGAAGCCTCCGGCGCCCGCCAACCCTTTGCATGCGCCGTCAGCTGATCGAACTCGCCTCAGTCGGTGGCGGCCCGCTCCGCGGCCTCGGTCAGTTCCAGGAAGCGCAGGCCGAGTTCGGTGACGTCCTGTGGCGTCCACTCCTGGGCCGGGCCGTCCAGGCCGATCTCGGCCATGGCGAGGCCGGGGGCGGCGTCGGTCCACTCGGGGATGAACCAGGTCTTCTCCTGTTCGGCGAGCGCGAGGACGGCGGTGTTCAGGGCGTTCGCGGAGTGGGGGAGCCAGAGCTGGAACTCGTGGGTGGGTGGGACGGCCGGGAACAGCCGGGCGCCGGGGAGGGCGGCCAGGGCGGGGGTGAGGGTGGCCGCGTGGCGGATGTGGCCGGGGATCAGCGGGAGCGCGGTGTCCAGGCCGGTGAGCGCGGCGAGGGCGGCGGGCCACTGCTGGTAGAGCTGTCCGCCGTAGCGGTGGCGCCAGGTGCGGGCGTAGGCGGTGAGCGTCCGGTCCCCGGCGAGGGCGGCGCCGCTGATGCCGCCGAGGTCCTTGTAGTAGGAGACGTAGACGCTGTCGGCGAGGGCGGCTATCCGGTCGAGCGACCGGCCGAAGTGGGTCGTGGTGTTCCACAGTCGGGCGCCGTCGAAGTGCACCCGGGCACCGGCCTCGCGGGCGGCGGCGACCAGCTCGGTCAGCTCGTCCCAGCTGGGGAGGACGAAGCCCGGGTCGCGGAGCGGGAGTTCGACCGTCAGGGTGCCGAACGGCTCGCCGAGGCCGCGGAGTTCGTCGGCGGTGGGCTGGCGCGGTTCGGTGGTGGGCCAGAGCCCGCGCAGGCCGGTGAGCTGGCTGTGGGCGTGCCGTTCGTGCCGCTCGATGTGGCTGAGCGGGTGGAGGGCGACGGCCTGGCGGCCGGTCTGCGCGGCGTGGTGGCGCAGGGCGACCTGCTGGGCCATGGTGCCGGTGGGGAAGAAGACCGCGTCCTCCGTTCCCAGCAGCGCGGCGGTGCGCTCCTCCAGCTCCCGGACCGGACCGCCGTTTCCGTAGAGGTCGGGGTAGCTGCCCGGTTCCACCGCGGCGAGGAGCGCGGTGAGCCGCTCGTGCATGCTCAGTGGACGGCTTCCGGACAGGAACCGGGTGCAGGCCCGGCGGGCGGCGCGGAGTCGGTCCCAGTCGATGTGATCGTCGGTCATCCGGCGATTGTCGGACGGGTAGGGAAGTCGGACCAACAGCTTTTCCCGGCCGGGGGCGGGTGCTCAGCAGGATGCGGGCGTGATCTGCCAGCCCGGGAACGACAGGCGCTCCTCGGCCGACCCGCCGCCGCGGCGGACGGACACCCGGTAGTCGCTCGGAAGGTCCTCCGAGACGGTGACCGTGTAGACGGTGAAGGGCACATTGTCGTGCTGGAAGGAGAACACCCGTCGGACCGGGAACGCCCGTCCCTGGCAGGAGAGGTGGTCGATCTCCTCGCCGCGGGCCATCAGCATCCCCGTCCACTCCGTTTGCCGCCGGCCGGTGGTGAACTGGGAGACGTTCTGGAAGATGTCGACCCCGGGGACCGGGAGGGTGCCGAGGTGCAGCTTCTCGGCCGTCGGACAGTACTTGCTCGAGCCCTTCCCGGTGGAGCTCCCGACGCAGAGGCTGTCGGTCTTCTCGGGGCGCCAGATCAGCTCCGGTCCGTAGTCGCTGTTGTCGTACTCGGCCAGGGCGATCTGGCTCTCGTGCGCCGGTGCGGTGCCGTCCTCCCTGGCCATCCGCAGGATCGCCTGCCGGGGTTTCTCCGGGAACGGCGGCCGGGGCAGGCTGGGGATGATCTGCGGCGGGGGACCGGCGGCCTTGCCGTCGGCGGGCCGGTGGCTCCCGGGCGCGACGCTGCACGCGGCAGCGCCGAGGAGCAGAGCCGTGAGGACGATGCGAAGCCTTCCGGACGTGCGCGTGCTGTGGCCCATGCCGAACCCTTCCCCCCGTCACCGCCTACTGCGGTGCACGAAGGGTACGGTCCCACGAGGGCGATGCGCCGGGTAGCCGGTTCCGTCGGCATTTCCGTCACAACTTGCCTACAGGCATGGGGGCGTTCGGTCGGGTCGGCAGTGCTTGGGGGCGTCCGTCAGGCCGACGGCGCGCCGGGGGTGTCGAAGGCGCGGAAGAGGGAGAGGTCCGGTGCCCGGAGGCGGATCGCCGTCCACCGGTCCTGGAAGGCGCGGCGGAGCTGTGCGGGCGGCCAGGGGGTGGGGCGCAGTTCCGGTGGCAGGAGCGGGTCCTGTTCCAGTGCCCGGCTCAAGGCGTCGGCCAACTCCAGTGCGGCCACGACGAGTTCATCGGGGTCGGGGGTGAGGGGTTGCCGGGCGAGCGCGTCGGCGAGCGGGCGGTAGGCCTGGACGGTGTCGGCGGCGGGCCAGAGCCGCTCGGCGATCGACGTCGGGTCGGTGAAACCGGGGCCGGTGAGCCGGGTGGCCTCGGCGGTGATCAGGTAGTCGCCGACCGTGGACTCCGAGGTCTCGGTGACGAGTTCGGCCCGCAGGTCGTGCGGACTGAGGTAGGCGCCGGGGGTGAGCGGGGCGGCGCCGAGTCGGGTCAACGCGGCCCGCAGGGCGTCGCGTTCGGGCCGGTGCTGCTCGGGGACGGAGAAGGTGTGGAGCCGCCAGCGACCGTCCCACGGGGCCCGGCCGGCGTCCTGTGCGTAGGCGAGCGCGATGAGCTGGGCGTCCTGGTCCGTCCGGAGCCGTCCGGTGTCGGTCAGCAGCAGCCGGCCCTTGCGGCCGCGGCCCTCCTGTCGCAGGACGCCCGCCGCCTCCAGTCGGCGGATCGCCAGCCGGACCGGCTGGTCGGCCAGCCCGGCCGACGCGGCGAGGTCGTAGACGTAGGCGAGGGAGGCGGTGCCCTGCGGGTCGAAGCAGGCCTCGACGACCGTCCGTGGTGCGGCCCTGTAGTCGGACAACGGGGGAACCTCAGCTCTCGATCGCGCCCCCGGCGGCGGCCCGGGCGCCCTCCCAAGGGTAGCCGTGGCGGCAGAAGGCCTCGGCGATGACGGCGGGCCGGCCCTCGACGTCGTCGTCGAACAGCACCCGGCCGACCGGGGATTCGATCCGGACCTTGCCGCCGCGCCGGAAGACGCCGCCGATCTGGTCGCGGGCGATGACCCGGGTGTCGTCGCCCTCGACGATGGTGATCCGCTCGTCGGAGATGCGCAGGGTGGCGGCGTGGTGGGTGAGGAAGAGCCCGATGAGCAGGCCGACGGCCGCCAGCAGGGCAGGCCGGCCGATCACCATGGCGGGGGAGTCGAAGGAGCCCAGGAACCGCACGGTGTCCGCGTACGGGATCGGGTGCTCGGCGGCGAATCGGAGCAGCCAGGGGACGGCGAAACCGAGGCCGGCGCCGGCCACGCCGCAGAAGACCCAGATGACCACCTTGGTGTCGAGGGGCATCCGGAGCTCGGTCTCGGTCGGCCGGGCATCGAAATCGTTCTTCATGGATACGACCGTAGCAGAGGCGATAGATTAACGCGGGATCCGGCGCAGGGCGGCGCGGCAAGGCGTGGGGCGGCGCGGCGCGGGGTGAGGTGGCTCGATGCGCTCGGATCGCGGTCGGCGTCGCGGGCGCGCCGATGATGCGCGGGGCAGGCACGCCGTCGACGGCGGCCGTGGTATCCGGCTCGATGAACTCCGGGCCGCCGTGGTCGGGGCAAGGGGGCCGGCGGGCGAACCCGGGTTGTCGCGCGGCCCGTACGGGCGGCGTGCGCGGGGGCCGGTGCTGCTGGGTGGGCCCCCGTGCGGGACGTTCAGGAGTACTGCTGGTGCAGGTTGTCGGGGAACAGGCCGTTGCCGTGGTGGGTGGCGAAGGTCGAGTAGACGGCGCGGATCCGGAGGGCCTGGGAGGTCCGCCGCTGTTCGATCAGCAGGCCCTCCGTACCGTCCGCCGCCTGCCGGTGGGCCCGCTCACGGCGGACCAGGTGCAGCGTGGTGCCGCCGACGACGGCCGCCAGGGCGGCCAGGAACACGAGAACGAAGCTCATGAGCTCCCCCTTCCTCCGGGCTCGATCACTGTGCACACCAAGTATGGCGGAACCGGCCGTTGGGCCACCACGGCCTGAAGTAGCTTGACAGGCATGGCAGATGACAGCACAGGAGGCTCCCCGGCGGCCGCCCCGCCGCCCGTGGCCGCCCCCTCACCCGTGCGCGGTGCGGTGCCCGTGCTGATGTTCGCGCAGGGTGTCGGGGTGGCGGGCACCCAGGTCACGGCGCTGGCCCTGCCCGCGCTGGCGATCCTGCTGCTGGACACCGGGCCGTTGGCCGCCTCGCTGCTGTTCGCCCTGGAGTACGGGGCGCAGGGGCTGACCGGGCCGTTCGCCGGGGTGCTGGTCGACCGGGTCGTCTCCCGTCGGCGGCTGCTGGTCGCGGTGGACGTCGTCCAGCTGCTGCTGATCGCCACCGTCCCGCTGGCGTACGCGGTCGGTGCGCTGACCCTGGTCCACCTCTGCGCGGTGGCCGCCGTCTCCGGGGCGCTGGGTGGACTCTCGGCCATCGCGGTGCCGACGGTGGTGGCGGACCTCGCGCCCGAGGACGGCCTGGTGGCGGTCAACGCGAAGCTGGCCGGGGCCCGTTCGGCCGGCCAGATCGCCGGGCCCGGGCTGGCGGCGGCCCTGGTGCAGTGGGTGGGTGCGGCCCCCGCGATGCTGGCCGACGCGGTCGGCTACGGGCTGTCCGCGCTCGCCCTGGGCCTGCTCCGCCTCCGTCCCCGGCTCCCGCGGGGCGGGGAGTCGGAGCGCTCCGCCGCGCGCCCGGGGGTCGTCGAGTCGCTGCGCGAGGGCGTCGACGTGCTGCGCGAGCGGCCGCTGCTGGCCCGGCTCGCCGTCGCCGCGGCCGCGCTCAACCTCGGCGGGGCCGGGCTGGCCGGGCTGTTCGCCTACTTCGCCTACCAGGTGCTCGGCCTGGGCCCCGGCGAACTCGGGCTGACCCAGGCCGTCTACAGCATCGCCGCCGTCACCGCCGTGCTCACCGCCCGGCGGGTGATCCGGCGGGTCGGCCTGACCAGGGTGATTCCGCTCTTCGGCCCGCTCGCCGCAGCTGCCCTGTTCCTGATCCCGCTGGCCTCGCTCGGTGCCGCGCTCCCGGTGCTGATCGTCTACCAACTGGTGTTCGGCTTCTGTGCGACGGTCTGGGGCGTGAGTTGGCTGACTCTTCAGCAACAGCTGTCGCCACCAAGGCAGTTGGGCCGAGTGCTCGGCCTGTCCCGCTCGATCGGCCAACTCGTCATGCCGGTCGGGGCGTTGCTCGGCGGGGCGCTGGCCGGTGCGGTCGGCACCACCGCCGCGCTGGCCGTCTTCGCCGCGATCGCCCTGGCCGGCACCCTCGCGGTGGTCACCGCCCGGCCCGGACCGGCGGTGACGGTGGGGAGCGGGGCGTGACCCGCGGTCCGGCGGGGTAGCCTGCGCCCCATGTCCGCTCCTGCCGCCCTCAGCCTCCCCACCCGTCACGACGGCGACCCGGACCGGGTCGCACTGGTCGTCCCCGGCGTCGGCTACTCGCCCGCCCGGCCGCTGCTGCACTTCGCCGGCTCCGTACTGCTCCGGCACGGCTGGACGGTGCAGGAGCTGTGGTGGCAGATCCCGGACGGTTTCCGGGAGTTCACCGAGGAGCAGCGGATCGCCTGGGTGGAGCGGCAGGTCGCCGAGGCGGTCGACGCCGAGGGCGGCGCCTGCCGACTGCTGGTCGGCAAGTCGCTGGCCTCCTTCGCGGCCGGCCTCGTCGCCGACCGGGCCCTCGCGGCCGCCTGGCTGACCCCGGTCCTGACCGTCGACCCGGTGGTCCGCGCCCTCCGCCGCACCCCGGCCCCCACCCTGCTGATCGGCGGAAGCGCCGACAAGCTGTGGGACCGGGACCTCGCCGACTCCACCGGCCACGCGCTCCTGGAACTGCCCGCCGCCGATCACGGCCTGGAACTGCCCGACGACCCGCTCGGCTCGGTCGACCTCCTCCGGGAGGCGGTCACCCGCCTGGACTCCTTCGTCGGTGGTCTGAACGGCTGAACTCCGTTCCCCGGCAGCCCGGTTGGCTGCGGCGGGCTGCCCGAGCGTCACCGTCGTGCTGGGAACCCGTGGCGGCGGGACGCCGCCGTCACGGCCAGGGCGAGGGCCAGCAGGGCCAGGGCCGACCAGGGCAGGGAGGCCGTTCCGGCGTGGTCGAGGAGGAGGCCGCCCGCGCCCGCGGCGGCGGCGATGCCGAGGTTCCAGCAGGTGACCAGCAGGGACTGGGCGAGGTCGGCGGCCGTGTCGGCGGCGTCGGCGACGGCGGTCTGGAGCAGGGTGGCGACGCCGCCGAAGCCGAGGCCCCAGACCGCGGCGGCGGCGTAGACCGGCCAGGAGGCCGAGCCGAGCAGGGCGGCGGCGACGGTCAGGGCCGCGGCGGCGACGAGCAGGCAGGCGATCAGGGTCAGGGTGCGCAGGTGCCGGTCGATCAGGGCGCCGGTGACGGCGATGCTGACCAGCGAGGTCAGCCCGAGGACGAGCAGCACGGTGTCGGTCCGTCCGCCGAGGCCCAGCGGTTCGATCAGCGCCGCGACGTAGGTGTAGAGGATGTTGTGGGCGAGCACGAAGGCCGCCGTGACCGCCAGGACGGCCGCCACGCCGGGGATCCGCAGCACCCGCCGGAGCGGCAGCCGGTCGCCCTCGTCCTGGCCGGGGGCGGGCGGGACGGCCGCGGCGATCCAGCCGACCAGCGCCAGGGCGAGCACGCTCATCAGCCCGAAGGCGACCCGCCACCCGGCGGCCCCGGCCAGCAGGGTGCCGGCCGGCACCCCGATCGAGAGGGCGACGGTGGCGCCGCTCATCGCGACCGCCATCGCCCGGCCGCGCTGTTCGGGCGCGACGATGCCGCGGGCGTACCCGGCGAGCAGTGCCCAGAGCAGTCCGGCGACCAGACCGGCCGCGAAGCGCGCGGCCATGGTGAGCAGGTAGTCGCCGGAGAAGGCGGTGACCGCGTTGGCCACGGTGAAGCCGCCGACGGCCAGGAGCAGCAGCCGCTTGCGCGGCCAGCCGGCGGTGGCGGCGGTCAGCGGGATGGCGGCGACGATGGAGCCGACCGCGTAGAGGGTGACGGACTGTCCGGCGCCGGACTGGCTGACGCCGAGGTCGGCGCTCATCGCGGGCAGGACCCCGGCGGGCAGCGCCTCGGTCATCAGGGTGATGAATCCGGCGGTGCTCAGCGCCAGCAGGGCCGGCCAGGGCAGCCGGGCCGGCGTCCCGGTGTCGGGCCCGGCATCGGCGCCGGCGGTGGTCGGGATCGTCATCGAGGGGGCAGGGGAACGGAGTTCGTTCGTCGGCATGCGCCGATGGTCTATCGTTGACATCGATGTCAAGGTCCAGTCGGAGCGGCTCGGTCGGGATGTGAGGGTGGTCACCATGCGGATCGGCGAACTGGCCCGGCGGACGGAGACCGTGCCGCGTCTGCTGCGCTACTACGAGCAGCAGGGCCTGATCCTCCCGAGTCGCGAGGCGAACGGCTACCGCGACTACGACGAGCGCACGGTGGACCGGGTGCTCCAGATCCGCGGACTGCTGGACGCGGGGCTGCCGACCCGGATCATCAAGCAGATCCTGCCCTGCCTGGACGCCCCGCGGACGATCCACTTCACCGACGCCACCCCGGAGATGCTGGAGACCCTGGAGTCGGAGACCGAGCGGATGACCCGCCGGATCCAGTGCCTGACCCGCAACCGGGACGCGATCCGGGAGTACCTGGACGTGGTCAAGGAGCTGGCCTGAACGGCCCGGTCCGGAACCGCCCTTGACCTTGACACCGGTGTCAGTGTCGGATCGTGGCCCCATGACCCGATCCGTGCTCCACCACACCGTCGTCGGCGACGGCACCCCGCTGGTCCTGATCCACGGCTACACCGTCGACCACCGCGTCCTGCTCCCGCTCGAACCCGTCTTCGCCGACCGTCCCGGCTGGCGCCGCCTCTACCTCGACCTCCCCGGCCACGGCGCCAGCCCCCGACTGTCGGGCCCGACCTCGGCGACCGCCCTGGCCGAGGCCGTCTTCGATTGGATCGACGCCGAGTTGGGCGACCGCCCGTTCGCCGTGGTCGGCCAGTCCTTCGGCGGCCAGCTGGCCCGGGCGGTGACGGCCCGGTACGGGGAGCAGGTGCTGGGCTCGGCGCTGCTGGTGCCGGTGGTGCGCTGGCACGGGGAGCGGACCCTGCCCGAGGAGACCGTGCTGGAGCGTGACGAGGAGTTGCTGGCCCGGCTCCCGGCCGCCGACCGCGAGCTCTTCGGCTACGTCATGGCCCGCCTCACCGAACCGAGTTGGGAGCTGTTCGAGCAGTACGTGCTGCCCGGCCTTCGGGTCCACGACCAGGCGGCGGCCGCCGAGTTGGAGGCCGACTTCCTGCTCCCGGACTGGCCGGAGCACAAGGCCTCCGAGCATCGCGGGCGGCATCTGCTGGTCACCACCCGGCAGGACGCCCTGGTGGGCTGGCGCGACCAGCTCGCCCTGCTCGGCCACTACCCCCGGATGACGGCCGCGGTGCTCGACGGCGTCGGCCACAACCCGCAGGTGGAGGACGCCGAGGCGGTGCGGGGCCTGGTCGGCCGCTGGCTCGACGCGCTCCAGGGCTGAGTAGGGCTGAGCGGGGCTGAGCGGAGCGGCCGGAGCGACAGAACGGCCCCGCGACCGGTTCCTTCCGGTCGCGGGGCCGTTCGCCGTCGCCCGTGAGCCCGTCGCCTGTGAGCCCGTCGCCCATGGGCCGGGCCCGGTCGGGCTCAGCCGATGGAGCGCGGCAGACGGGTGGTCAGGTAGAGCACGGTGAAGGAGCCCAGCAGCTGGACGCCGAGGCACAGGGCGAGCGCGCGGCCCATGCCGAGGCTGGGGGAGAGGGAGAGGTAGAGGGTGCCGAGGGTGGCGACGCCGAGGGCGAGGCTGGACTGCTGGCCGGTGGCGAGGACGCCGCTGCCGACGCCGGCCCGGGTGGCGGGCACCTTGGCGAGGACGACCCGGAACAGCGGGGTGCCGATCAGGCCCTGCCCGATGCCGGCCAGGGCGACGCCCGGGGCCATCCGCAGCGCGGAGAAGTGGTCGGTGTCGGCGAGCACGGTCAGCGCGATGGTGCCGAGGCCGATGGCCTGGACGACGGCGCCGGCGCTGAGCACCCGGCTGCCCCAGCGGCCGATCAGCCGCGGGCCGGAGAGCGAGGCGGTGAAGTAGCCGACGGCCATCGGGACGAGCGCCCAGCCGGCCGCGACCACGCCGAGCTTCAGGCCCTGCTGGAGGGCGATGGCGATGACGAACATGAAGCCGCCGAAGCCCGCGAAGTAGGGGACCGCGATGCCGAGGCCGCGCCGCATCTCGGGGATCCGCAGCAGGGAGGGCGGTACCAGCGGGGTGTCCCCGCGCTGCTCGGCGCGGCGCTCGACCAGGGCGAAGGCGACGGCGAACACCGGGAACAGGGCGAGCAGCACCCAGGACCAGAGCGGCCAGCCGGCCGCGCGGCCCTCCATCAGCGGGATGAGCAGGGAGAGCAGGGTGGCGGTGAGCAGGACGGTGCCGGGCACGTCCACCGCGGCGGCCCGGCTGGCCCGGCTCTCCGGCACGTAGCGGACCGCGAGGACCATGGTGACCAGCGCGAACGGCACGTTCAGCAGGAAGACCGAGCGCCAGCCGGTGCCGAACAGGTCGGCGGCGACCAGCATCCCGCCGAGCACCTGCCCGATGACCACCGAGATGCCGCCGACCGCGCCGTAGACGCTGAGCGCGCGGCCGCGCCGGGCGCCGTCGGTGGCGGCGGTGATGGTGCCGAGTACCTGGGGGATCAGCAGCGCGGCCGAGGCGCCCTGGGCGGCGCGGGCGGCGACCAGGGACCACGCGTCGGGGGCGAGGCCGCAGGCCAGCGAGGTGAGTGCGAAGGCGCCGGCCCCGGCGACGAAGAGCCGGCGGCGGCCGAAGATGTCGCCGAGCCGTCCGCCGAGGACGAGCAGGACGGCGAAGGCGATGCCGTAGCCGGCGGCGACGAGCTCCAGTACGGCGGGCCCGGCGGCCAGGTCCTTGTCGATGGTGGGCAGGGCGACGTTGACGATGAAGAAGTCGAGCATCGTCAGGAAGGCCCCGAGCAGCACGGTGACCAGTCCGGCGGTGCCGAGGGAGGCGGAGCCGGAGGGGGCGGGGCCGCCGGAGGGCGAGGGGGCGGGGGCGTGCGGAGCGGCGGTGGGGGCGGTCCGGGTGGCGGCCGGGGCGACGGCGAGTGGTTGAGTCACGGGTCATACGATCCGCCGCTCCTCACCCTGGTACCAGAGTGTGGTTATCCAGGTATAAGAAGTACCTGGCAACAGGCTGCGGAGTGCCGCATGCTGGGGAGCATGAGCCTGATGACCCCGCCCGCGCAAGCCCGTCCCGCTGCCCTCGGGCCGCACCGCGGCACCCCCGACGAGGCCCGTCGGCACGACCTGGCGGCGTTCCTGCGCAGCCGCCGCGAGCGGCTCGCGCCCGAGCAGGTGGGTCTGCCGATGACCGGTCGCCGCCGGACCCCGGGGCTGCGCCGGGAGGAGGTGGCGCAGCTGGCCGCCGTGGGGGTGACCTGGTACACGTGGCTGGAGCAGGGGCGGGACATCCAGGTGTCCGCCCAGGTGCTGGACGCGGTGGCCCGGGCGCTGCTGATGGACCCGAGCGAGCGGGCGCACCTGTTCACCCTGGCCGGCGCGGACGACCCGGCGCCGGTCACTGAGTGCCCCTCGGTGACGCCGAGCGTGCGGCTGGTGCTGGAGCAGCTGACGCCGTACCCGGCCGCCCTGGTCAACTCCCGCTACGACATCCTGGCGCACAACGTGCCGTACACCGCGATCGTCGGCGATCTCGGTGAACTTCCGCCGGAGGAGCGGAACTTGATGTGGCTGGCGTTCACCCCCTCGCGCTTCCGCGAGGTGCTGATCGACTACCGGACGGAGCGCCTCGGCATGGTGGCCCGGTTCCGCGCCGCGATGGCCGACCACTCCGCCGAGCCGGCCTGGAAGGCGCTGCTGGCCCGACTGCTCAGGGCCTCGCCGGACTTCGCGGAGGAGTGGCAGCGGCACGAGGTGATGCGGCCGGGCAACGGGATCAAGCGCTTCCAGGTGCCGGGCGTGGGCCTGCTGCGCTGCGAGTACACCAACTTCTGGCTCAGCCCCCGGCTCGGTACGCGCATGATCAGCTACACCCCGCTGGACGAGGAGACCCGCCTCCTGATGGACCAACTGCCCCAGGGCTAGGACTGGGGCTAGGGCTGGGAACGTATCGCCTCGCGCCCGAGCAACAGGCACACCGCCGCCAGCGGCAGTTCGACGCAGCACGCCATCACCACCGCGGCGAGCACCGCGTGCCCCGGCCCGGCGCAGGCGAGGTCGGCCAGGGCGTCCCCGGCGAGCAGCAGCGCCACCGCCCCGCCCGCCCAGACGGCGGCGGCACTGCGCCGGCGCAGCAGCGCGTCCAGCGACAGCAGGGCGGCGAACTCCGTGAAGTCCAGCACCACCCACGGGGTCTGCTGCCCGACGGCCAGCAGCATCAGCCAGGGCAGCAGCCCGAACGCGGCCAGCCGCGGCACCTGCCGGAACCGCTCGGGCAACGGCCCGAACCGCTCGATCAGTTCCCGGATCCGCTCCGGCAGGGCGGGCCCGGGAGCGGCGACGACGGCGATGCTCATGCGGAGACCTCCTCGCGCACCCGCTGCAGCGTCAGCCGCTCCACCGGTCCGCCAGGCCGCGGCACGACCAGCACGGTGTCGTACGGCCCCTCGGCGCAGGCCAGCCAGAACTGCCCGGCCACCGTGACCACTTCGGCCGCCGCGGTGGCCCGGGCGGTACGGAACAGCCGCCGCCCGCCGGTGAACACCACCGAGGGCGCCGTACCGTCGGCCGGCAGCCGCCCCCAGGCGAGCACGTGCGCGCCCCGCCCGGCGGACGGGCTGCGCCGCGCGCCGCGCACCAGCTGCGGCGTGAGGCGGGCGGCGACCAGGACGTCGGCCAACTCGCCGTGCTGGTACAGCTCCAGCGCGGCCCGGCCGCGGCCGGACCCGACGCTGCGGACCGACCAGGGCCCGGCCCCGGCGGGCAGCGTCCCCTCCGGCCCCGGCGCCGGGCGGAGCGCGCCCCCGGGGACACCCCCGTGGTCCCCGGGGACGGGCCGCCCGTGCGGCGGAGTGGCGGAGTGCGATGTGGTGCTCGTCATGGGCCCCAGCCTGCCGTCGCGAGGGGCCGCTTGTCGGTGGTGCCGCACCCCGAATTCGGGGTGTAGCTAGATACACCCCGAACCGGGACCCCCCTTCATGGTGACTGTTGATCACCTGGCCCTACGCTGTCCGGCATGCCCTCCACCACGTTGCGCCGAGCGCTCGTCAGGAGCCTCGGCAGACCTCCGTGGTCGCCCGAGGTCTGGCGGGAGACCCGCTTCACAGCCGCCGGAATACCCGTCGCCGCCCCGGTCTGGCTGGCCCTGACCGATTCCTCCCTGCTCTTCCCGCTCCTCGCGGTCGTGCTGGCCGCCACCTCCTGGCTCACCGCCCTCCAGCGCGGCCGGCTGCGTGCCCTGTACGGGGTGGAGCTGCCGCCGCCCGGCAGGTCCGCGGCCCTGCGGCTGGGTCGGCTGCGCCTCGGTCTGGCCTGGCGCCAGATCACCTACCACCTGCTGGTCGGTCCGGTCCTGGCGCTCGGCGCGCTGGCCTGCGGCTACCTCTGGGGCGTCGCCCTGGTGCTGACCACCGTGTACGCCTGGGTCTGGATGCTGCCGCTCGAAGCGGGACTGCGCGGCGAGCTGGCCGGCCTGGACGTGCTGCTCACGGTGACCGGCGTGCTGCTGCTGGTGGTGACGCCCTGGCTGACCACGCTGTCCGCCTGGCTGGAGGTGCGGGCGGCCCGGCTGCTGCTCGGCCCGAACCGGGCGGAGCAGCTGGAGCAGCGGGTCGAGGAGATCGCGGAGAGCCGGGCCGGCCTGGTGGACGCGGTGGACGCCGAGCGCCGCCGGATCGAGCGGGACCTGCACGACGGCGCCCAGCAGCGGCTGACCTCGCTCGCGATGAACCTGGGCCTGGCCCGGCGCACCCTCAAGGACTGTCCGCCGGACGCCATGCAGGTGATCGTCGCCGCGCACGAGGAGGCCCAGGCCGCCATCGACGAGCTGCGCGACCTGGTCCGCGGCCTGCACCCGGCGGTGCTGGAGGACCGCGGTCTGGACGCGGCGCTGTCCGGCATCGCCGCCCGGGCCCCGCTGCCGGTGCGGCTGGACGTCGAGCTGTCCGAGCGGATCGCCCCCACCGTCGAGGCGGTCGCCTACTTCACCGTCTCCGAGGCGCTCACCAACGTGGCCAAGCACGCCCGGGCGAAGCAGGTCGACGTCTCGGTGCGGACGGCCGGCGGCCGGCTGCGGCTGGTCATCGGCGACGACGGCGTGGGCGGCGCGGACCCCTCGCGGGGCACCGGGCTCACCGGTCTGCGCAAGCGCGCCGCCTCGGTCGACGGGACGCTGTCCGTTCTCAGCCCCCTCGGGGGTCCCACCACCATCACCGTGGAGTTGCCGTGCGTGCTGTGATCGCCGAGGACTCGGTCCTGCTGAGGGCCGGCCTGGTCAAGGTCCTGGAGGCGGTGGGGTTCGAGGTGGTGGCCGCCGTCGGGGACGCCGTCGAGCTGCTGGCCGCCGTGGAGGAGCACCGCCCGGGGGTGGTGGTCGCGGACGTCCGGATGCCCCCGGGCTTCCACGACGAGGGGGTGAAGGCCGCGATGGTGATCCGGCGGCAGTGGCCGGACACCGCCGTGCTGCTGCTCTCCCAGTTCGTGGAGGAGCGCTACGCCGCGGACCTGCTGGCCACCAACACCAGCGGGGTCGGCTACCTGTTGAAGCAGCGGGTGGCCAATGTGGACGACTTCGTGGACGCGCTGCAGCGGGTCGCCGAGGGCGGCACCGCGCTGGACCCGGAGGTGGTGGCCCAGCTGCTGGTGCGCCGCCACCGGGACCCGCTGGAGAAGCTGACCCCGCGCGAGCGGGACGTGCTCTCGCTGATGGCGGAGGGCCGGTCCAACGCGGCCATCGCGGCCTCGCTGGTGGTCAGCGACAGTGCGGTGGCCAAGCACATCAACTCGATCTTCACCAAGCTGGACCTGCCGCAGGCCGACGACAGCCACCGCCGGGTGATGGCGGTGCTGCGCTTCCTGGAGATCACATGAGCGCGCGGGCCACCCGGGCGTGGCGGCTCGCCGGGGTCCTCACCGTGGTGTTCGTGGTGGTCATGGGAGGGGCGCAGACCCTGGCCCTGGTGGCCCGGCAGTCGCGGACCGAGCAGCAGACGTACGTCACCGACGTGCACCGGCTGCAGCTCGCCACCAGCAGCGCGTCGGTGCGGATCAGGCCGGGCGTGGCGGGCCGGGTCGTGGTGCGCAAGAACCTGGACTGGACGGTCTCCGAGCCGAAGGTGCGGGCCGACGTCGTGGGCGACACGATGACCGTCGGCGTGGAGTGCCGGCGCTCGCTGCCCTTCTACAACTGCGGCGCCCAGATCGAGCTGGAGGTGCCGGCCGACACCGCGGTCTCCGGTTCGATGACCTCCGGGTCGGTCGAGGTGTCGGACCTCACCGGCGAGGTCCGGCTGGACGGCACCTCCGGTTCGATCCTGCTGAGCCGGCTGTCCGGCCCGGTCCACGCCCGCACCACCTCCGGGATGACCCAGGGGACGGACCTCTCCGGTTCCCGGGCGGACGTGTCCAGCTCCTCCGGGGCGGTGGACCTGTCCTTCCGGTCGGCGCCGCAGGACGTCCGGGTGAGCGCCCGGTCCGGCTCGGTGACCCTGGCCCTGCCGCGGGGGAGCCACTACCGGATCAGCGGCGGGACGGGTTCGGGCAGCAGCACCATCGATCCGGCCCTGGGTGACGCGGCCAGTGCCGACAGCCTGGAGGCCGAGGTCGGCTCGGGCTCCCTGGACATCGGCTACCGCTCCGACGCGGGGTAGGGCGGGTCCGACATCCCTAGGTCCTGCCCGGCAGGATCGGCCGGACAGGACCTAGCCCGGGCGGGTGAGCGGGTGGGGGACAATGGAGAGTCCCGTCCCCCGACCCGAGGTCAGCCGCGCATGACTGCCACGCCCGCCCCCACCGCGCCCGCGACCGAGCCGGCACCCCCGGCCGCGACCGAGTTCGCGCCGCTGGACATCGGCCCGATCCGGGTGTGGCCGCCCGTCGTGCTGGCGCCGATGGCCGGCATCACCAACGCGCCGTTCCGCACCCTGTGCCGGGAGCAGAGCGGTGGCAAGGGCCTGTACGTCTCGGAGATGATCACCACCCGGGCGCTGGTCGAGCGCAATGCCAAGACCATGCAGCTGATCAGGTTCGACCCGAGCGAGAAGCCGCGCTCGATCCAGCTGTACGGGGTGGACCCGGTGACCGTCGGCAAGGCGGCCCGGATGATCTCGGACGAGGGCCTGGCCGACCACATCGACCTCAACTTCGGCTGTCCCGTCCCCAAGGTGACCCGCAAGGGCGGCGGCTCGGCCCTGCCGTACAAGCGCAACCTGCTGCGCGAGATCCTGCGCGAGGCCGTGGCCAACGCCGGGGACCTGCCGGTGACCATGAAGATGCGCAAGGGCATCGACGACGACCACCTCACCTACCTGGACGCCGGCCGGATCGGCGCCGAGGAGGGCGTGGCCGCGATCGCCCTGCACGGGCGCACCGCCGCCCAGCACTACGGCGGGACGGCCGACTGGTCGGCGATCGCCCGGCTGCGCGAGGCCGTGCCGGCGCACGTCCCGGTGCTGGGCAACGGGGACATCTGGTCGGCCGACGACGCGCTGCGGATGATGCGCGGGACCGGCTGCGACGGCGTGGTCGTGGGCCGCGGCTGCCTGGGCCGGCCGTGGCTGTTCAAGGACCTGGTGTCGATCTTCGAGGGCGACGTGGACTACGCCCGTCCCGACTTCGGCTACGTGGCCCGGGCGATGGTGCGCCACGCCCAGCTGCTCGGCGAGTGGATCGGCGACGAGGCGCGCGGCGTGATCGACTTCCGCAAGCACGTCGCCTGGTACACCAAGGGCTTCTCGGTCGGCTCCGAGCTGCGGGTGCGGCTCGCCAACTCCTCCTCGCTGGCCGAGCTGGCCGAAACCCTCGCCCTGGTGGAGCAGACCCAGACCTGGCCGATCGGCGCGGACGGCCCGCGCGGACGCACCAGCGGCAACGGCCGGGTGGTCCTGCCCGAGGGCTGGTTGGACGATCCGTACGACTGTGCCCGCCCGGGCGAGGACGCCGAATCGGACACCTCCGGCGGATGATCTAGACGATCCGTCGAAATTGGCCCCTCGGGGCCGCTGGCCACCCGGTCCCGGCCCTCTTGTCCATCCTGGACAGGAGGGCTCCTTTTCGGCGTCCCGATGTCACGGAACGAGCACGTTCCTGGACGTAGTGCGACGATTGGCGCAGGCGTCCTACGTTCGAGGCACGGGACGCGCTGGTGACGCTTGCCACACACGGCGGCGACTGACACCCGGTCAGTGGACGAAATGGACAGGTCGCGTGTGAATCGCTTCCCGAAGCCGGTTCGACGCCGATCGCCCGATCCGGGTGCAGGAAATCAAGCCGGGGCAACGCGACCGACCCGCGGTCGCTACCCAGCGTCCGAATCGAGCGATCTTCCCGTTTCCTTGTCTTCAGGACTTGAAGGCTGGCTAGCGTCAGGGGGACGATTTCACCAACAGAGGTGAACGCCTTTATGCGCATTCGATCTAGCGGGTTACCGCCGGGTACCGGCCTCGTGTGGCCTATTCAGGGCAGAGAAGTGCCTTCGAAATGGGTATGTTCTCCGGCGTCAGGGCAACCGCGTACGAGGAGACCGACCCGTGCCGTCCCAGCAGAAGTTTGTTTACTCCTTCACTGAAGGAAACAAGGACCTCAAGGACCTTCTCGGCGGCAAGGGCGCGAACCTGGCCGAGATGACCAATCTGGGCCTCCCCGTGCCTCCGGGGTTCACCATCACCACCGAGGCCTGCAAGGTCTTCCTGCAGACCGGTAGCGAGCCCTCCTCGCTGCACCAGGAGATCAGCGCCCACCTGGAGGCGCTGGAGCAGGAGATGGGCAAGAAGCTCGGCCAGGCCGACAACCCGCTCCTGGTCTCCGTGCGCTCCGGGGCCAAGTTCTCCATGCCCGGCATGATGGACACCGTCCTCAACATCGGCCTCTCCGACGCCTCGGTGGCCGGTCTGGCCGCCCAGTCCGGCAACGAGCGCTTCGCCTGGGACTCCTACCGCCGCCTGGTCCAGATGTTCGGCAAGACCGTGCTGGGCGTCGAGGGCGAGCTGTTCGAGGAGGCCCTGGACGAGGCCAAGCACGCCAAGGGCACCGTCAACGACCTGGACCTGGACGCTTCCGACCTCCGGGAACTGGTCGAGGTGTTCAAGGGCATCGTCGAGCGCGAGACCGGCCGGGCCTTCCCGCAGGACCCGCGCGAGCAGATGGACCTCGCCATCCACGCCGTCTTCCACTCCTGGAACGGCGACCGCGCCCGGCTGTACCGCCGCCAGGAGCGCATCCCGAACGACCTGGGCACCGCGGTCAACGTCTGCACCATGGTCTTCGGCAACCTCGGCGAGGACTCCGGCACCGGCGTCGCCTTCACCCGCGACCCCTCCACCGGCGCCCAGGGCGTCTACGGCGACTACCTGTCCAACGCCCAGGGCGAGGACGTGGTGGCCGGCATCCGCAACACCCTGCAGCTGTCCGAGCTGGAGAAGCTCGACAAGAAGTCGTACGACGAGCTGATGGCGATCATGCACAAGCTCGAGAACCACTACCGCGACCTCTGCGACATCGAGTTCACCATCGAGCGCGGCAAGCTCTGGATGCTGCAGACCCGGGTCGGCAAGCGCACCGCCGCGGCCGCCTTCCGGATCGCCGTCCAGCTGGTCGACCAGGGCCTGATCGACCTGGACGAGGCCCTGATGCGGGTCACCGGCGGCCAGCTGGCCCAGCTGATGTTCCCGCGCTTCGCCCCGACCGCCGAGTCCAAGCAGATCGGCTGGGGCCTGGCGGCCTCGCCCGGCGCCGCGATCGGCAAGGTCGTCTTCGACTCGTACACCGCCGTCAAGTGGTCCCGCTCCGGCGAGAAGGTCATCCTGGTCCGCCGGGAGACCAACCCGGACGACCTGGACGGCATGATCGCCGCCGAGGGCATCCTCACCTCGCGCGGCGGCAAGACCTCGCACGCCGCCGTCGTCGCCCGCGGCATGGGCAAGACCTGTGTCTGCGGCGCCGAGGAGCTGGAGGTCGACACCAAGTCGCGCAAGTTCACCACCGCCGACGGCCTGGTGGTCCACGAGGGCGACGTGGTCTCGATCGACGGCGCCACCGGCAAGGTCTACCTCGGTGAGGTACCGGTCCTGCCGTCCCCCGTGGTCGAGTACTTCGAGGGCACCCTGCACGCCGGCGCCGACGTCCAGGGCGGACTGGTCCAGGCCGTCCACCGGCTGATGTCGCACGCCGACGTCCGCCGCCGGCTCGCCGTGCGCGCCAACGCCGACCAGGCCGAGGACGGCGGGCGCGCCCGCCGCTACGGCGCCCAGGGCATCGGCCTGTGCCGCACCGAGCACATGTTCCTGGGCGAGGAGCGCCGCAAGGAGGTCGAGCACCTGATCCTGGCGGACAACGACAAGGACCGGGAGCTGGCGCTCTCCACCCTGCTGCCGCTGCAGAAGGGCGACTTCCTGGAGCTCTTCCAGGCGATGGACGGGCTGCCGGTCACCGTGCGCCTGCTCGACCCGCCGCTGCACGAGTTCCTGCCCGACATCACCGAGCTGTCGGTGCGCGTCGCCCTCGCCGAGGCCCGCAAGGACCCCAACGAGAACGACCTGCGGCTGCTCCAGGCGGTGCACAAGCTGCACGAGCAGAACCCGATGCTGGGCCTGCGCGGCGTGCGCCTCGGCCTGGTCATCCCCGGCCTGTTCGGCATGCAGGTCCGGGCCATCGCCGAGGCCGCCGCCGAGCGCCGGCTGGCCGGCGGGGACCCGCGCCCCGAGGTGATGATCCCGCTGGTCGGCACCGTCCAGGAGCTGGAACTGGTCCGCGACGAGTGCGAGCGGGTGCTCGCCGAGGTCGCCCAGACCACCGGCGTCACGCTGGACATCAAGCTCGGCACCATGATCGAGCTGCCGCGCGCCGCGGTGACCGCCGGTCAGATCGCCGAGGCCGCCGAGTTCTTCTCCTTCGGCACCAACGACCTGACCCAGACGGTCTGGGGCTTCTCCCGGGACGACGTGGAGGCCTCGTTCTTCACCGCCTACCTGGAGAAGGGCATCTTCGGGGTCTCCCCGTTCGAGACCATCGACCGCGACGGCGTCGGCGCGCTGGTCAAGCACGCCGTCGAGGCCGGCCGGGCCACCCGCCCCGACCTCAAGCTCGGCGTCTGCGGCGAGCACGGCGGCGACCCGGAGTCGGTGCACTTCTTCCACGAGGTGGGGCTGGACTACGTCTCCTGCTCCCCCTTCCGGATCCCGGTGGCGCGCCTGGAGGCAGGCCGCGCCGCCATCGAGACGGCGGGCAGCGACTCGCGCTGAGAGGGTAGGCATCCCCTACTCACGCGCGGGTACGACTGACCGCTCACCCTCCCGTCGGGAGGGCGTACACCGGAGCTCGGCGCAGGAGAACCGGCGTACGTGACACGGCCGGGCGGGAACGGACAACGGCGTCCGTTCCCGCCCGGCCGTTCGCACGTGTGGCGTCCGTCATGTGTGTGACACGGCGGCCCGGGCCCCGGCGCCTGCCAAGCTGGACCGCATGACCAGAAGCAAGAGCCCGCTCGTCGTCGTGGCCGTCCTGATCCTGGCCGTGCTCGCCGGAGTCGGCTACCTGCTCGCCGGCAAGGGCGGCAGCAGCCACCCCAAGGCCGCCGCGAGCGCCACCTCGACCACCGCGGGCGGCTCGGCCGCCAAGCCCTCCGCCCCCAAGCCGTCCCCGCCGGCCGGTGGCGGCCCCGCCCCGAGCGGCACCTGGGTCCCCGCCGACCCGGCACTGGCCGACGTCTGCCGCACCAAGCTCCCCAGCCAGGCCCAGGACACCCTCGGCCTGATCGCCAAGGGCGGCCCCTACCCGTACAACCGGGACGGCATCGTCTTCGAGAACCGCGAGAGCCGCCTCCCGAAGAAGGGCAACGGCTACTACCACGAGTTCACCGTGGTCACCCCGGGCTCCAACGACCGCGGCACCCGCCGCGTGGTCACCGGCGGCGCCGGCGAGCAGTACTGGTCCGCGGACCACTACGCGACCTTCCAGGAGATCGACCCGCGCTGCTGACCCGGCCCGCCCGCGTCTCCCGGCCCCCGCCCCCTCGTGGAGCGGGGGCCGCGTCGTGTGCCGGGCCGCCCGTCCACGCCATGGTGGAAAATACTTTCCAACTCGGAAAGGAAGTGGCACAGTGGAGCCGCCGTCACTTTCCGAGGGGGAAGCCATGAGTGACTCCGTCCCACCGCCGCTGTCCGCCGCCGAGGCGCTGCGCCTGGCCGACCGCGCCGACACGGCCGCCCGGCAGCCGGGCGAGATGCCCCGCTGGTACGGGCCGGCCTTCGCCTGCGCGTTCACCGCCTACGGCCTGGGGATCGGCCATGTCATCGAAACCGGGCAGCTCGCCATGATCGGCGGGATCGCGGCCGGTTTCGCCGCCCTGACCGGCGTCCTGGCGCGGGTCGCCATGCGCAGCGACGGCATCGTCCGCAAGGGCTTGCCGGACAACATCGGCGGCCCGGTCGCGGTGGCGGTCCTCGCGGTCTGCGCCGCTTCGGCGGCCGGCATGCTGCTCGCCTGGCAGGCCGGCGGCGGCCCGCGCTGGATCGGCGCGGCCGCCGGGCTCGCGGCGGGACTGACCTTCTGGGTGGGCACCGTCCGGCTCAACCGTCGCGTCCGCCGCCTGTACGAGGCCGGCTGATGTCCGTCGGCCCAGGAACGCTCTTCCGGCGCGACACCCGGCCGACCGGGCCCGGAACCATCGTCACTTTCCGAGGGGGAAGCCATGAGTGACTCCGTCCCACCGCCGCTGTCCGCCGCCGAGGCGCTGCGCCTGGCCGAGCGGGCCGGAGCGGCCGCGCGGCGACCGAGCCCCGCGCCCCGCTGGTACGGGCCGGTGATCGCCGCCGGTTTCGTCGTCTGCGGGATCGCGGCCGGGCAGGCCATCGCCGCCCATCAGATCTGGCTGGTCAGCCTCCTCGGCGGGGCCTGGGGTCCGCTGTCCGGCCTGCTCGCCTGGTTCGCGGCGCGCGGCAGCGGCGGCGTCCAGCGCCAGTCGCCGCCCGGCATGGCCGGGCCGGTGGTGCTGATCGTCCTCGCCGTGTCGGCGGCCATGCTCGGCGCCATGGCGCTCGTCGGCTGGGTCGGCGGCGTCCAGTGGGGCGCGGCGGCCGGCGGGGTCGCCGGGGGAGCGGTCTTCTGGGCGGCGAGCCGCGCCCTCGACCGCCGGATCCTCCGCCTGCGCGAGGCCGGCTGATGCCCGGCGCCCTCGATCCGCTGCTCCAGCACGCCACCCGGCTGACCGTGCTCGCCTTCCTCGGCGCCTGCCGCGAGGCCGAGTTCGGTGCGGTCCGGGACCACTGCGAGGTCTCCGACTCCGTCCTCAGCAAGGCCGCCGCCGCCCTGGAGGAGGCCGGCTACCTGGCGGTCAGGAAGGGGTACGTCGGCAAGCGCCCGCGTACGTGGCTCGCCGCCACCCGCGAGGGCCGCGCCGCGCTCGCCGCCCACCTCCTCGAACTCCAGCGCCTGGTCGCCGCCGCCGAGGCGGCCGGGGCCCGACAGGCCTGAGCCGCAGGGGAGTTCAGCGGGCCCGCCGCCAGCTGATCCGGTCGTGCGGGCCGTGCGGGCCGGTGGTGACCAGGGCGGTCAGCTCGTGCAGCACCGGCGCCGGGTCGCGGCTCAGCTGGACCGGGGTGGTGCGGACCACCGGCAGGCCCGCCGCGGTGAGCCGGTTGGCACGGGCCAGGCCGCGTTCGTGGTCGGCCGGGCGCAGGTGGTAGGCGCGGGAGTCGATCTCCAGGGCCACGCAGGCGTGCGGCCAGTAGGCGTCCGGCACCGCGAGGAACCGGCCGTCCAGGAAGAGCACCGGGTTCCACAGCGGCTCCGGCAGGCCCGCGTGGGCGAGCACCTCGCGGGCCTCGCCCTCCACCACCGAGCGCACCCCGGCGGTCAGGTCCTCCACCACCCGGGCCACCTGGGGCAGCGCCAGCGCCCCCGGCCGGGCCAGCAACTGGTCCAGCAGCTCGCCGAGTTCGCAGTGCCGCCGCTGCACGGCCTCGGCGCACAGCGCCCGGAACCGGCGCTGCCCGGTCTCCTGCGGCGCGACGTCCGCCAGCGCCCGCGCGACCGTGGCGCTCCACAGCCCGTCGTCCCGCTCGAAGCCGCCCGGCAGTGCCCCGGAGGCCCGGTGGATCCGCACGAACTCCCGCTCCCCGACCCGGCGTCGGCCGGGGATCAGGACGTCGACCTCGACCAGGTCGGCCGGATGCCCGGCGCTCGGCAGCCCGGCGTCCGCCAGCACCGCGAACCCGGTCAGCAGCACCTCGCCGGGCAGCGGCTGCCGCCCCTTCGGGCTCGCGTACGCCAGGGCCGCCCGCAGTTTCTGATGGACCGTCAATCTCCCGCTCTGCAGGCAGATCACCCGCGGCAGCACCTGCTGCCAGGGCCCGCCCGGCCGCAGCCGGTGGGCGATCGTGCCGGAGGGCACGCCGAGCCGGCGCAGCTGCGCCCGGGTGGCGATGTGCTGCTGGTCGGCGCCGAGCAGGGCGACGGGGTCGAGCGGGTTCGCGCGGGTCATACCGGGGTGCTGCCCGCCCGGATCGGAGGTATGCGAAACATCCCCCGTCGGGGGCTTGCTCGCAATGGTGTTGACGAGACGGCGGTCCGGCGGCTGAGCTTGGCCCCACATGACCACCGACTTCGACGGCCCCGCGCTCGACGCGCTCAACGGCCTCTCCGTAGCCGATTCCCTCGGCGCCCAGTTCTTCGTCCCGGACACCGCCCGGGCCCACCACGCCGCCCGCACCGAACCGCCCGGCCCCTGGCCGTGGACCGACGACACCGAGATGGCCTGCTCGGTGTACGCCGCCCAGCGCGAACGCGGCGCGATCGACACCTTCGACCTCACCCACGCCTTCGCCCGCCGCCACGACTTCGACCGCGGCTACGGTCCGGCCGCCAACCGGATGCTCCGGCTGGTCCGCGAGGGCGGCGACGCCGAGGCCCTGGCCGCCGAACTCTTCGACGGCCAGGGCTCGTACGGCAACGGCGCCGCGATGCGGGTCGCCCCGCTGGGGGCGGCGTACGCGGGCGACCTGTCCGCCGTCGTCCAGCTGGCCGCGCGGACGGCGGTGATCACTCACACCCACCCGCAGGCCGTGGACGGCGCGATCGCCGTCGCGGTGGCGGCGGCCCTGGCGGTCCGGGCCCGGGCCGGGGGCACGACGCCGGAGACCTTCCTGCGCGAGGTGGCCTTCCGCACCCCGCTGGGCGCCGTTCGCGACGGCCTGAACGAGGCCGTCGGCCTGCTCGCGGAGCAGGACCGGGTGCTCGCGGCGAGCGTGCTCGGCAACGGCAGCCGAACCTCGGCCGCCGACACCGTTCCGTACGCCCTCTGGTGCGCCGCCCTCTGGTTGACCGACTACCGGACCGCCGTGCGCGAGGCGATCGCGGCGGGCGGCGACATGGACACCGTCGCTGCGATCACCGGGGGAGTGGTGGCCGCCCGCACCGGCACCCACGGCATCCCGGCGGCCTGGCTGGCCGCCCGGGAACCGCTGCCCGGCTGGGCGTTCCCGGCACCCGGGGCGGTCACCGGCGGCCGGGGCCGCGCGGAGATCCTGGTCCCGCGCCCGCACCCGGTACCCGAGGTGGAATGGACCGACGAGCAGTGGCAGCGCATCCGGACCGGGAGGCACACGGAGGCCCTGGACGGCCGCTGGGCGGTCCACACCCACCAGGGCTCGATCAGGATCTGTCGCCCGAACGACGGCCACCCGGTCTGGGAGGTGGTGGTCGCCCCGGTCCGCAACGGCTGGCGGCCGGTCTCGGCGCTCGCCGAGACGAGCCACGACCGTTGGCCGGTGCGGCCGCAGGAGCCGCACGGCCTGGCGGTCCTCGGCTGGATCCTGGAGACCGCCGCTACCGGCGAACGGCTCCCCTTCAGGCCGTGATCATCAGCTGCCCGCTGCCGCCGCCCGGTCTAAGGCACTCCTGGTTGATCGCCGGATCCGGGGCGCTCGGCGAGGTGGCGGCGGCGATCCGCAGCTCGATGATGTCCCGGACGGCCGGCCACTCGTCGTCCAGGATCGAGTAGAACGCCGTCGAGCGCACCACGCCGTCCAACCCGCGCGAGTGCGCCCGGCGGACGCCCTCGGAGGTCGCGCCGAGCCGCTCGATCGCAGCCCGCGAGCGCAGGTTGCGGGCGTCGGCGCGGATCGAGATCCGCTGCACGCCCCAGGTCTCGAAGGCGTACCGCAGCATCAGCAGCTTCTGCTCGGTGTTGATGCCGGTGCCCTGGGCGCTCGGCGCGAGCCAGGTGTTGCCGATCTCGGCGGCGTCCGGGACGGCCGTCGCCGGATCGCCGAACGGCACGCCCGGCACCGGCGGCCACACCAGCGGGCCCCGCCAGTAGTCGAGTTCCAGGAATCGGGTGGAGCCGACCACCCGGCCGGTGGCGGCGTTGACCGTCGCGAACGGCAGCGACCGGCCCGCGGCCTGGTCGGCGAGGGCCCGGGCGATGTAGTCGCGGGCCGCTTCCAGGCCGTGCGGGACGGGGGTGAAGGCGTAGCTCGAACGGTCCTCGGCGCCGGCCGAGGCGATGGCCTCGGCATGGTGTGCGGCGAGGGGCTCCAGCCGCACGGTGCGGCCGGTGAGGGTGACAGGTGCAGGCACGCTCTGTCCTTCATCGGTCGTAGGGCGCAGTCCGCGCCGGGATGCGGCACGGGCTGCGGGGGACTGGTTCGCCCCGGCCCGGTTCCGCCTCCGGGTACCCGTGCGCGCCGGAGGATTCCGGTCGGGCGGGGCGGGGGGCGGCGGCCCGGAACGGGCGGCGCGGTGCCGGAACGGACACGGATCCTCGGACCGGTCCGGCGGGAAGAGCGAGGGGACAGTGTGCGTCCGCGAAATGGCCGAGGAGGAAACGAGAGCGCGAAGGGAAGCAGGCGGCCAGGTGAAGGCAAGATGCGTCGTGGGTGTCTGACCGAGCAGCGATCCGGGTCGTGATCGACGGCGTTACGGACGACGTGACGACGACGCGACGATGCGAGGCAGCGAGAGGACGATACCCGCCAGAACGCGGTGCGTCACTTCGCGGCACGCGAATGTCGGTACGGACCGCCACCACGCGCCCCGGACCGGGCTGTTGAACACCCGTGACCAGGGCGTTTCCCTCCGGATGCGATCATGGTCCGGAGTGGTCGAGGAGGGTCCCCGGGCGGGTCGCCCGACGGGTGGTCGGCCGGAACGGGAATTCCGGCGCGGCCCGACACGCTGGAGAGGACGAGAAGCCGGTCGGATCGGGACGAGCAGAGAACGGGGAAGGGTGCGCGGTGCGAGACTTCCAGGCGCTGTACGAGCTGGATGAGCGGGGCGTGGCCGCGGTGGCCGCGGCCAACGCGGAGCTGCGCGACACCGGCGCCGGCCTGGTGCTGCTCCAGCACTTCGAGGGCTTCATGGACGCCGGGGAGGCCGGCGGCCAGGTGGTGGCGCACCTGCTGGAGACGGGCTCCCCGCAGGTGGTGGCCCGCTTCGACCACGACCGCCTGGTGGACTACCGGGCCCGCCGCCCCACGATGGTCTTCGACCACGACCACTGGGCGTCCTACGACCCGCCGGAGATCCTGCTCCAGCTCCTCCGCGACGCCGCCGGGGCGCCGTTCCTGCTGCTCACCGGCCCGGAGCCGGACGTCGAGTGGGAGCGCTTCGCGCGCGCCGTCCGCGAGCTGGTCGAGCGCTTCGAGGTCCGGCTCGGCGTGGACTTCCACGGCATCCCGATGGGCGTGCCGCACACCCGCCCGGTCGGTCTGACGCCGCACGGCAACCGGCTCGACCTCGCGCCCGGCTACCCGCAGTGGTTCGAGCAGGCGCAGGTCCCGGGCAGCGCCCAGGCGCTGCTGGAGTACCGCCTGGCCGAGGCCGGGCACGACGTGCTGGGCTTCGCCGTGCACGTCCCGCACTACGTGGCCCGTTCGGCCTACCCGGCGGCCGCGGTGCTGATCCTGGAGGCGGTGCAGTCCGCCACCGGCCTGGTGCTGCCCGGCACCCGGCTGCGCGAGCGGGTCGGCGAGGTGTACGCCGACATCGAGGAGCAGCTGGCCCAGGGGGACGGCGAGTTGCGCTCCGCCATCCGCGGCATGGAGGGCCAGTACGACGCGGTGGCGGGCGCCGAGGGCCGGGAGAGCCTGCTGGCCGAGCCGGTCGACCTGCCCTCCGCGGACGAGCTGGGGCGGCGCTTCGAGCAGTTCCTGGCCGAGCACGAACGCGGCGCCGAGTAGCGCCCCGCGCGGAACGGGGCCCCCGCCCGGCCGTCGGGTGGGGCACCGGGCGCGCCGCCCGTACGTTGGACTCCGCGGTGCCCGGGGGGACGGGCCCGCCGTACGGACCGAGCTGCCCGCGACTCGCACCCCCGGGGGGACGCCATGCCGAGGACCACACGCCCGACGGCCGCCGCGGCGGCCGGCCTCACCGCCCTGCTGCTGGCCGGGCTGGCCACGCTGACCGGGTGCAGCGGCGGCGGCGCGGACGACGGCTCCGACCGCGGCTTCGCGGGCGCGCTGCCCGGCCGCGCCCCGGCCGGGGCGAGCCCGACGCCGACCCCCACCCCGCCGCCCACCGGCCCGTACGTGGCGCTCGGCGACTCGTACACCGCCGGGCCGAAGATCGCCCCGCAGGTCGGCGAGCCGGGCGGCTGCGGCCGCTCCGGGGTCAACTACCCGTCCCTGCTGGCGAAGGCGCTCGCCCTGGCCCCCGGCCAGTTCCAGGACGTCAGCTGCAGCGGTGCCCGCACCGGGGACCTCGGGGCCGCCCAGAAGACCGACGACGGCGCCAACCCGGCCCAGCTGGAGGCGCTGACCCCGGCCACCCGGCTGGTCACCCTCGGCATCGGCGGCAACGACGCGGGCTTCATGCAGGTGGTCACCGAGTGCGCCAAGGACACCCTGGTGGACGCGGTGAAGGACCTGGTCGGCGGGGACCGCGCGGCCGCGCCCTGCCGGGAGCACTACGCCTCCGGCGGCACCGACGAGCTGCGGGCCCGGGTGGACGCGGCCGGCGGGAAGGTCGCCGAGGCGCTCCAGGAGATCAGGCGCCGCTCCCCGCAGGCCCGGGTCTACGTGGTCGGCTACCCGGCGCTGCTCCCGGCCGACCCGGCCGCCTGCGTGCCGGTGCTGGGCACCACGGTCGCGGCGGCCGACCTCGGCTTCCTGGCCGAGAAGGAGCAGCAGCTCAACGGGATGCTCAGGCAGCGCGCGGAGGCCGCCGGGGCGGTGTTCGTGGACACCACCGGGCCCTCGGCCGGGCACGACATGTGCGCGGGGGAGGACGCCCGCTGGATCGAGCCGCCGTTCCCGGCGCGCGGGCTCACCCCGGTCCACCCCAACGCCAGGGGCGAGGAGGGGGTGGCCGCCGCCGTGCTGAAGGCCGTCCGGGGCTGAACCGCTCCGGTCCTTCCGGCCCTTGGCGGCCCACCCGGGACCTTCTCGGGCGCGGACCGTTCGGGTCCGGTCGATTCCCGAGCGGCGGACACCGGCGCGCCTCCCACCATTCACGCCCCGGCCCACGCTCCTTCGCGCGCGGCACCCCCCGCGTGTCGGGGGCGCGGCGTACCGTGAGGGTCATATGGATGACACCACGCACCGCCTCGCCGCCCCGATCCCGTACGACCACGCCGCCGAGGCCCGCTGGGTCCCCGAACCGGACAAGCGTCCCGGCCGCACCGCCTTCCAGCGCGACCGCGCCCGGGTGCTGCACTCGGCCGCGCTGCGCCGACTGGCCGGCACCACCCAGGTGGTCGCCCCGATGCGCAGCGACTTCCCCCGTACCCGGCTCACCCACTCGCTCGAATGCGCCCAGGTCGGGCGGGAATTGGGCGCGGCCCTGGGCTGCGACCCGGATCTGGTGGAAGCCGGCTGCCTGGCCCACGACATCGGCCACCCGCCGTTCGGTCACACCGGCGAGGAGGCCCTCGACCAGGCCGCCGAGGCCTGCGGCGGCTTCGAGGGCAACGCCCAGTCGCTGCGCATCCTCACCCGGCTCGAACCCAAGCGCTTCGCGCCGCTGGACGACCAGCCCGCCGCCCGGCTCGCCCCCTGGCCCGGCCGCAGCGTCGGCCTCAACCTGACCCGGGCCGCCCTGGACGCCGCCACCAAGTACCCGTGGACCAAGGGCGCCCACCCCACCGACCCGGCCTCGCCCAAGTACGGCGTCTACGCCGACGACCTGCCGGTCTTCCGCTGGCTGCGGGCAGGCTCCCCGCCCGGGCGCAAGTGCTTCGAGGCCACCGTCATGGACTGGTCCGACGACGTGGCCTACTCCACCCACGACGTCGAGGACGGCCTCCAGGCCGGCCACATCGACCCGGCCGCCCTGCGGTCCCCCGACGAGCGCGCCGAACTCTTCAAGGTCGCCGAGCGCTACGCCCGGGACGCCGAGCCGGCGGAGCTCGCCGCCGCGCTGGACCGGCTGCTCGCCCAGGAGTGGTGGCCCCGGGGCTACGACGGCACGGCGCGCGCCCGGGCCGGGCTCAAGGACCTCACCAGCAAGCTGATCGGCCGCTTCTGCCTGGCCGCCGAGCAGGCCACCCGGGCCCGCTACGGCCCCGGCCGGCTCACCCGCTACGGCGCCGAGCTGGTGGTGCCGAGGGAGGTCCGGCTGGAGGTCGCGGTGCTCAAGGCCGTCGCCGTCCGCTTCGTCATGATGCGCGACGAGCAGGCCCAGCTGCGGGCCCGCCAGCGGATCGTGATCGCCGAGCTGGCGTACGTGCTGACCCAGCGCGCCCCCGAGGGCCTGGACCCGGTCTTCACCGCGATGTACCACGAGGCCGAGGACGACCGCGCCGCCCTGCGCACCGTGATCGACCAGATCGCCACCCTCACGGACGCCTCGGCCCTGGCCCTGCACGCCAAACTCGTCGGCGCCGCCTGGGCGTAGACCCGCCCCGGCCGGCCGGGGCGGGGGAGACCGAGGTCACCCGTCCCCGGCCCCGCCGGTCCGCCCCGGGGCAGTCGGAAACCCCGGCCGCCCCAGTAGACTTCCGGGGTGGCCGGGCGGATCAGGGACGAAGACGTACAGGCGGTGCGCAGCGCACTGCCGATCGACGCGGTGGTCGGCGACTACGTACAGCTGACCAATGGTGGCGGCGGCGAGTACAAGGGCGTCTGCCCCTTCCACGACGAGAAGTCCGCCTCCTTCTACGTCAACCCCGCCAAGGGCGTCTTCCACTGCTTCGGCTGCCAGGAGAACGGCGACACCATCGCCTTCCTGATGAAGATCGAGCACTTCACCTTCGCCGAGGCCGTCGAGCGGATGGCCGCCCAGGCCAACATCACCCTGCGCTACGAGGAGGGCGGCTACAGCCCCCGCCACCAGCAGGGCGAGCGCACCCGGCTGGTCGAGGCGCACAAGGTGGCCTCGGCCTGGTACCAGGAGCAGCTGGCCTCGCCGGAGGCGGAGATCGGCCGCCGCTTCCTGGCCGAGCGCGGCTTCGACGAGGAGGCGGCCCGGACCTTCGGCGTCGGCTACGCCCCCGTGGGCTGGGAGCACCTGGTCCGCTACCTGCGCGGCAAGGGCTTCTCCGACAAGGAGATCCTCCAGGGCGGCCTGGCCTCCCAGGGGCAGCGCGGCGGCCTGATCGACCGCTTCCGGGGCCGGCTGGTCTGGCCGATCCGGGACATCGCGGGCGAGGTGGTGGGCTTCGGCGCCCGCCGGCTGCGCGAGGACGACAACGGGCCGAAGTACCTGAACACCCCCGAGACGCCGATCTACAAGAAGTCCCACGTGCTGTACGGCATCGACCTGGCGAAGAAGGAGATCGCCAAGTCGGGCCGGGCGGTGGTGGTCGAGGGCTACACCGACGTGATGGCCTGCCACCTGGCCGGGGTCACCTCGGCGGTGGCCACCTGCGGCACCGCCTTCGCCGAGGACCACATCAAGATCATCCGTCGGCTGCTGATGGACACCTCGCAGTACCGGGGCGAGACGGTCTTCACCTTCGACGGCGACGCGGCCGGCCAGAAGGCCGCCCTGCGCGCCTTCGAGGACGACCAGAAGTTCGCCGCCAAGACCTCCATCGCGGTCAGCCCCGGCGGCATGGACCCGTGCGAGCTGCGCCTGGCCCAGGGCGACGACGCGGTCCGGCAGCTGATCGACAACCCGGTCCCGCTGTTCGAGTTCGCGCTCAACACGGCGGTGTCCAAGCACCGGGTGGAGACCCCCGAGGGGCAGGCCGCCGCGCTGGAGGAGGCGGCCCTGATCGTGGCGAAGATCAAGGACCCGTCGATCCGGCACGGGTACGCGATCCGGCTGGCCGGCATGCTCGGGGTGAACCCGGGCGACGAGCAGTTCGTGGTCCGCCGGATCTCCCAGCTGGCCCGCTGGGAGCGGGAGAAGCAGCAGAACCCGCGCGCCAACGGCCAGCTGCGCCGCACCGAGCAGCCCGTCCAGCAGCCGCGCCCGGCCCAGCCCGCGTTCCGGCTCAACCCGCGTGACCCGGCCCAGTTCGTCGAGCGCGAGCTGCTCAAGCTGGCGCTCCAGTACCCGGACCTGGTCAGCCCGGCCTTCGACCACTACGGCGAGGACGAGTTCCCGACCCCGCCGTACGCCGCCGTCCGGCAGGCCATCGGCAAGGCCGGCGGCGCCGCGTACGGGGCGACCCTGCCCGACTTCACCAGCACGGTGCGCGAGGCGGCCCCGGACGACCAGGTGCGCTCGCTGGTGACCGAGCTGACCGTCGAACCCGTGCGCTCGCTGCGCAAGGCGGACGCGATCTACGCCGGGGAGTTCCTGGTCAAGCTGCGGCTGCTGGCCGTCGACCGGCGGATCGCCGAGGTCCGCGGCTACCTCCAGCGGCTGGGCCACCGGGCGGACGCCGAGCAGCTGCACGCGGTGCAGACCGAGCTGTGGCAGCTCCAGCAGTACGGGCAGCAGCTGCGCAGCGGCGGCGCGGCGGCCCTGTAGGCCCGGCGGGCCCCGGAGGCCCCGGGACCGTCCGGAGCCCCGGGGTTCCCCGGAGGTCCCGGTACTCCCGGAAGTCCTGCGCAGAAAGTCCGCGCAGGAGTCTCGGCCACGGAGCGTGGCGTACCCCACACTGGAGGACGTCCCACCTCCGTTCAGCGCGGGTCCGCCAGAGTCGCGCCCGCCCCGAGGGGATGCCCGTGGACCAAGGCCCGGTCGCAACGACCACCGCCACCAGACGAGCCGAGCCCGCCGGACCCGTGCCGGGGGAGCAGGAGACGGACCACGGCCGGGCCGGGGCGGCGACCCCGGACGGCGCGCGGGTCCCCGCCGGGGAGCTGCCGGACGGTCACCCCGACGGCCCGGACCGGGAGACCGGGGCGGAGTCCGACGAGGACGGCCCGCCCGAGCGGGTCGAGGGCGGCAGTCCGGCCGCCGACCTGCTGCGCCAGTACCTGCGCGAAATCGGCCGGATCCGACTGCTCACCGCCGCCGAGGAGGTCGAGCTGGCCCGCCGGATCGAGGCCGGCCTGTTCGCCGAGGAGCGGTTGAACGGCGACCCGCCGCCGCCCGACCCGCTGGGCCGCGAGCTGGACACCCTGGTGGTCCTCGGCCGGATCGCCAAGCGGCGCCTGGTCGAGGCGAACCTGCGCCTGGTGGTGTCCGTCGCCAAGCGCTACGTCGGCCGCGGGCTGACCCTGCTGGACCTGGTCCAGGAGGGCAATCTCGGCCTGATCCGGGCGGTGGAGAAGTTCGACTACGCCCGCGGCTACAAGTTCTCGACCTACGCGACCTGGTGGATCCGGCAGGCGATGAGCCGGGCACTGGCCGACCAGGCCCGGACGATCCGGGTGCCGGTGCACGTGGTGGAGCTGATCAACCGGGTGGTCCGGGTGCAGCGCGTCCTGCTCCAGGAACGCGGCCTGGAGCCGACCCCGGCCGACATCGCCACCGCCCTGGAGCTCACCGAGCCGCGGGTGCGCGAGCTGCTCCGGCTGGCCCAGGAGCCGATCTCGCTGCACACCCCGGTCGGTGAGGAGGACGACGTCGCGCTCGGCGACCTGATCGAGGACGCCGACGCCGCCTCGCCCGCCGAGTCCGCGACCTTCCTGCTGCTGCGTCAGCACCTGGACGCGGTGCTGGCCACCCTGGGCGAGCGGGAGCGCCAGGTCGTCCAGCTCCGCTACGGGCTGGACGACGGCCGCCCGCGCACGCTGGAGGAGATCGGCACGGTGTTCGGCGTGACGAGGGAGCGGATCCGCCAGATCGAGTCCAAGACGCTGGTCAAGCTCCGCGACCACGCCTACGCCGAGCAGCTGCGCGGCTACCTCGACTAGCGGACCGTACGGATGACACGTCCTAGGACGCGGACGGGCTGGGCGAGGCCTGGTCGGTGGCCGGGGCCGGGCTCGGGGTCGGGTCCGTCGAGGCCGAGGACGAGGCCGACGGCGAGGCCGAGTCGCTCGGCGTCGCGGCCGCGGCCCCGGTGCCCGGCGGCGGTGAGGCGGGGCCGATCGGGATCGGGGTGGAGTCCACCACCATGGCCAGGTCGGTGACGGTCCCGGTGCAGTCGTTCCCGGCCGGCTGGTAGCCGCAGACCTGGAAGCCCATCGACGGGTCCGCCGCGTTCAGCATCGGCGAGTAGTTGTCGTAGCCCCAGTGGATCAGCGCGGTCTCGCTGTCCCCGGTGCTGTCGGTGATCACCGCGGAGTCCTTGGGCTCGCCCTCGGTGATCGCCGCCCAGGCGGCCTGGCAGGTCCGGCTGTACCGCAGGTAGACGACCACCTTGCCGATCACCTGGGTCTGCAGGGTCCGGGCGTCCTTGCCGCAGCCGGTGGTCTTGGGGTCCTTGTGGGCGCAGCCGAGGGCCCGGCAGGCGGGGTCGGACGGCGCGGGCTTGGCGGTCGTGGCCGGGACGTCGGCCGCCGAGGCCTGGTCGTCGTGCCGGCTGACCCGCAGGCCGACCAGCACCAGCAGCAGCGCCAGCACCGCCGCGCCGGGGATCAGCGCCACCGGGCGCCGCCACCACGCGGGGGCGGGCTCGGCGGCGGGGTCGGTGTCGGAGCCTGAGTCGGCGGCGGGCTCGTCGGGCAGCACCTCGACGGCCACGGCCACACCGTCTGCGGGCTCCTCGGACACCGGCCCCTCGGACACCGCCACGCCGTCCGCGGGCTCCTCGGCCACCGGCTCCACCGCCCGCCGCCACAGCCCGCGCAGCGCCGCCGCGTCGCAGTCCACCGCCCCGATCAGTGTCTCCAGCGCCTGCTCGGTGACCACCCGCTTGCCGTTCAGCCAGCGCTCCCAGGAGGCCCGGCTGTAGTGGGTCCGGGCGGCCAGCTCGGACAGCGAGAGTCCGGCGGCGTCCTTGATCGTCCGGAGCTCCTGGGCCAGCAGTCGGGCGGGCTCGGACAGCTCTTCGGGCAGGTCCTTCCAGGCGGCAGCCAATGCGGCCCTCCATGAGTCGCGGGACGGGACAACGGTGGACGGGGGTACGAGACCGACCCGGTCCGGCCGTTCGGCGTCTCCCCTTCTCCAACCTCAGCGGCCCGGCGTCCCAAACACCAGGTCACGGCATTGAGACGGACGGAAGTGTCTCACAACCCCCGGGGGTGCTCGATCGGTCATGCGTTCGTCGTGCAGAGTTCTTCTCGCCGGTGCGGCCCACCGCTCCGGCCGTTTCGTCGGGCCCGGGCCGGCTGGCCGTGGTCGGCCCGACGCGGAGTCCCGGTACCCCCACCGATCGGGGCAGCCTCGCGGGGGGAGGCTGCCCCGACCGACCGGGACCACCCGGCGGGAGGGCGCATCCCTGCGTCCTCCCGCCGCGGCATGTCCGGGCCCGCCGGGACGCGGCGTCGGCCGGACGTCTCGGCGGTGGACGCCTCAGCGGTGGACGCCTCAGTGGTGGAAGCCCTCGCGGACCGGCACCCCCAGCTCCTGGAGCGGGACGGGCTGGCGCCGCAGCTCCGGCAGCAGCCGGGTGAGGTCGGTGAGCAGCAGGTCGGCGAGGTCCCGGGAGAAGCCGTTGCGGCAGACCACCCGGAGCACCGACAGGTCCTCCCGGTTCGCCGGGAAGGTGTAGGCGGGCACCTGCCAGCCGCGCTCGCGCAGCCGCCGCGAGACGTCGAACACGTCGAAGGGCACGTCCTCGGTGGTGGTGAAGGCGAACACCGGGACCTGGTCGCCGTGGGTCAGCAGCCGGAAGCAGCCGAGTTTGCCGATCTCCCCGGCCAGGTAGGTGGCGACCTCCCGGCAGGCGCCCTGGACGGCCCGGAAGCCCGCCCGCCCGAGCCGCAGGAAGAGGTAGTACTGGGCCGCGACCTGGGCGCCGGGCCGGGAGAAGTTGAGCGCGAAGGTCGGCATCTCGCCGCCCAGGTAGTTGACCCGGAAGACCAGCTCCTCCGGCAGCGCCTCCTTGTCCCGCCACAGCGCCCAGCCGACGCCGGGGTAGACCAGGCCGTACTTGTGGCCGGAGGTGTTGATCGACCGCACCCGGGGGAGCCGGAAGTCCCAGACCAGCTCGGGGTCGAGGAAGGGCGCCACCATGCCGCCGGAGGCGCCGTCCACGTGCACCGGGACGTCCAGGCCGGTGCGCTGCTGGAGTTCGTCCAGGGCGGCGCAGATCTCCGCGATCGGCTCGTACGACCCGTCGAAGGTCGAGCCGAGGACGCCGACCACGCCGATGGTGTTCTCGTCGCACAGCGCGGCCGCCTGCTCGGGGCCGAGGTGGAAGCGGTCGCCCTCCATCGGCGCGGTGCGGGCCTCGATCTCCCAGAAGGTGCAGAACTTCTCCCAGCACACCTGGACGTTGACGCCCATCACCAGGTTGGGCCGGGCCCCGGCCGCGTAGCGTTCGGCGTTGCGGCGCATCCAGTGGCGCTTGAGCGCCATCCCGGCCAGCATGCAGGCCTCGCTGGAGCCGGTGGTGGAGCAGCCGACCGCGGTGTCCGGGTCGGGGGCGTGCCAGAGGTCGGCGAGGATGGCCACGCAGCGCCGTTCCAGCTCGGCGGTCTGCGGGTACTCGTCCTTGTCGATCATGTTCTTGTCCAGGCACTCGGTCATCAGCCGGGTGGCCTGCACCTCCATCGAGGTGGTGACGAAGGTCGCGAGGTTGAGCTTGGCGCTGCCGTCCAGCATCAGCTCGTCGTGGACCAGCTGGTACGCGGTGTCGGCGGCGACCGGGCCCTCGCCGAGCCGGTGCACCGGCGGGGCGAGCTCCATCGCGCCCAGCGGGTCGGTGATGCCGAGGAACGGATTGACGCTCAGCCGGCGGTCGCCGCCGGTCCCCTTGTGCAGGGCCATGGGTTCCTGCCGCCCTTCGCCTCGGTGGCCGTGTCCTGACCCACGCTGCCACCGGGCGCCGGGTGACGCATCTTCATCGACGGACTTCGGCCAACCCGCGACGTGGGCGGGGACACGCCTTAGGAGGAGATCGCCTCCGGGTGGATCTGGTCCCGGGCGGCGCGGTACTGCTGACGCACCGCCGAGCCGATCGCCAGGTCCTGCTCGCCCTCGGGCTCGACCGTCTCGGCGTCCGGCAGCTCCCACTCCGGCGGCTCGGCGGTGCCGGCCAGGGCCCAGGCGGCCTGCCGGGCGGCGCCGCGGGCGGCGTGCGCGCCCGGCGGGGGCACCACGACCGGGACGCCGAACAGCATCGGGGCGATGTGCCGCACGGCGGGCAGCCGGCCGGCCGTACCGAGCAGGAAGACCCGCTTGATCCCGACGCCCTGGGCGCGCAGCACGTCCAGCGCGTCGGCGATGTTGCAGAGCATGCCCTCGACGGCGGCCCGGGCCAGGTGCTGAGGGGTCATCGCCTCGGCCCGCAGGCCGGTCAGGGTGCCGGCGGCGTGCGGCAGCGCGGGGGTGCGCTCGCCGTCCAGGTAGGGGAGCAGCACCAGTCCGTAGGCGCCGGGGGAGGAGTGCAGGGCGAGGTCGCTCAGCCCGTCCAGGTCCCGGCCGAGCAGGCCGGCGGTGGAGCGCAGCACCTGGGCGGCGTTGAGGGTGGCGACCATGGGCAGGTGGCGGCCGGAGGCGTCGGCGAAGGAGGAGATCAGGCCGGAGGCGTCGATCACGGCGTGCTCGTGCACCGCGAAGATCGTCCCGGCGCTGCCGAGCGAGACCACCGCGTCGCCCGGGCCGAGGCCCAGGCCCAGGGCGGCGGCCATGTTGTCGCCGGTGCCGGCCGAGATCAGCAGGCCCTCGGGGGTGTGCCCGGCGGGTTCGGCGGGGCCGAGCACGTCCGGCAGTCGCAGCTCGTGGCCGAGCGCCAGCTCGACCAGGTCCTGCCGGTACTCGCCGGTGATCGGGGACCAGTAGCCGGTGCCGGAGGCGTCGCCGCGGTCGGTGGTGCGGCGCTTGGGGTGGCCGAGCAGCTGCCAGACCAGCCAGTCGTGCGGCAGCAGCACCTCGGCGACCCGGCGGGCGTTGGCCGGCTCGAACTCGGCCAGCCAGCGCAGCTTGGCGATGGTGTACGTCGGGCCGGGCACCGCGCCGATCGCGGCGGTCCAGGCGGCCGGGCCGCCGAGGGCGTCCAGCAGCTTGGCGGCGGCGCCGCCGGAGCGCGGGTCGTTCCAGAGGATCGCGGGCCGCACCTGCACCCCGCCCGCGTCCAGGCCGATCATGCCGTGCTGCTGCGCGCTGACGCCGATCGCCCGGACGCCCTCCAGCAGCCCGCCGGCCGCGGCGTCGCCGAGCGAGTGCAGCCAGACCTGCGGGTCGGTCTCGCCGGGGCGCAGGTCCTGGTCCTCGGGGACGGGGTGGGGGGCCTTGCCGGCTCGAAGGACGGCACCGGTGTCGGCGTCGCACGCGACGATCCGGGTGCGGCTGGTCGAGCTGTCTATCCCCGCGACGATGGCCATGCCGAGATCATGCCTCAGCCCGGCCCGGGACGCGTCCGGGCCGGGTGAGCCGTTGCCTGTTCGGGACCCCGGGTTGAGGCCTTCTTTGCCCGGGGGTCACCGCCCCGTCACGGTCGGACGGTACCCCAGCCGTCGTCCTCGGCCCGGGACCGGCTGAAGTACGGGACCCGGTCGGTGACCGCGTTGGGCAGCCGGTCCCCGACCCGGTCGGCGACGGCGCCGGCCGCCTTCCCCGCGACCGCGCCGGCCTGCTGGCGCGCCCGGTCGGTCGCCCCCTGCACGGTGGGGTTCTGCGCGATCTGCCGGGTGACCTTGGCGATCTGTTCGTAGCGCTGGCGTCCGGCCCGCGAGCCGAGGACGTAGCCGGCCGCGAAACCCACGGCCAACGACAGCTTCCACATGATCGGACCCACCCTCTCCTGGCGGCCTTCTGCCGCGTTGCCCTACCCGTTGCCCGGGACGGCGAACCGTCCGCGTCACCCCAGCATCCTCCGGGGGCCGTCGGGGGCGCGCGCGGGGCACGCCGGGCGGGCGGTCCGGGGCGGCCGGCGAAAGCGATTGGCGGACCACCCCCCCGAGTGCGCTAATGTATGTCCCGCAGCGAGCGCCGAGGAGCCCGGGTCACGGGAGCCGAAGCGGAAGCCGATCCCCCATAGCTCAATTGGCAGAGCAGCCGACTGTTAATCGGCAGGTTATTGGTTCGAGTCCAATTGGGGGAGCTCGGGACGAGTGCTCCTAGGAGCACGAGTCCCGTGCCAGGTAAGGAAGTTCAGCACAGCGATCCCCCATAGCTCAATTGGCAGAGCAGCCGACTGTTAATCGGCAGGTTATTGGTTCGAGTCCAATTGGGGGAGCTGCACCGGGTCCGCCCGGTGACTGCTCAGAGCGAAGGCCCCTCGGACGACCGGGGGGCCTTCGTGTTGCCCGGGCCGGTGTCGGGTGCGTCACCCCGCCGGTCGGGCGGGGGCGCGCCACGGGCGCCGGCCGTCAGGTGGTCGCCTTCCGGTAGAGGTCGGCGACCCGCTGGTCGAAGGCCACGCTGTACGAGGTGCCCGGGGTGTCCCCGCCCTCCTGGTAGCCGCCGATCACGCCGACCACCGCGCCGTCGCCGGTCACCCACGGGCTGCCGCTGGTGCCGTCGGTGTAGCCGCCGCAGTCGAAGCGCTCCTGGGTGCCGCTCTGCGACCGGGTCCGGACCGCGCAGGTGATCGGTTCGTCGCTGTCGTTGGGGTAGCCGGTCACCGAGACCGCCAGCCCGACGCCCTTGCCGGTGCCGAGCTGGTTGCCGCCGACCGCGTCCTCGATCTGCCGGCCGCCGACCGCGCGGACCGTGACGAACGCCACGTCGTAGTCGGGGTCGTCGTCGTCGGTCCAGCGGGGGTCGACGGTGATCGACTGCACCTGCCAACTGCCGTACGGGGTGGCCCCGTTGCGGAAGCCGGGGGTGAACACCAGGCCGTCCAGCAGGCCGACCTGCTGGTTCTGCACGCAGTGCGCGGCGGTGACCAGCAGATTGCGCCCGGGGCTGCGCACCACGCTCGCGGTGCAGGAGCGGGGGCCCTGCGCGGAGTGGATGGACAGGGTGCCGATCCGGTCCCGGGCCGCGCTCTGCTGGGCGACCTCGGCGTTCGGCGGCTGGTCCGATCCACCGCCGCAGGCGGTGCCGGTGGCCAGCAGCAGGGCGGCCAGTGCGGTCGCTCCGGCCGCGCGCGGGGGCGGCACCGGGCGGGGGGCCATCGGCGCTCCGTCTCGTTCCTCGGGGCGGGCATCCGGGCCGTGCGTTCCGCCGTTCGAGAGGAAGATCTACCAGGCGCCGCCCGGTGGCGCCACTGCCGGGTGTTCGAACAGCGGTGGCGGCTCAGCCGGTGGCCCGGTCGTAGAGCGCCTGGACCCGGTCGCCGAAGTAACTGCTGTACGAGGTGTCCGGGCTGTTGCCGCCCTCCTGGTAGCCGCCGATCACGCCGACCACGGTGCCGGTCCGGGTGGTCGGGTCGAAGTCGGTGACCCAGGGGCTGCCGCTGGTGCCGCCGGTGTAGTCGGGGCAGTCGATCCGCAGCTGGGTGGCGCTCTGCTCGGAGGTGGTGTTGGCGCAGGTGATCGGGACGTCGCTGCTGCCCGGGTAGCCGGTGACCCGCACCGGGACCCGGTAACCGCGGTTGACGCCCAGCTGGTTGGCGCCGAGCACCTGCTGCACCTGTTGGCCGTTCTGCGCCTGGACGACCGCGAAGGCGACGTCCATGTCCGGGTCGGCGTGGTCCTTCCAGCCGTCGTCCACGGTGACGGCCAGCAGCGGCCAGACACCGCTCGGGGTGTCGCCGTTGCGGTAGCCGGGGACGAAGACCAGGTCGCCGCGCTGGCCGATCTTCGGGTCCCAGACGCAGTGGGCGGCGGTGACGATGAGGTTGAGCCCGGCGCTGTCCACCACGCTGGCGGTGCAGAAGTGGTCGCCGTCCGCGTTGCGCGTGAACACCGCGCCGACCAGGCCGTTGAGCACGGTCGGCTTGGCGGTGCGGGTGACCCCGGTGTGCCGGCCGACGGCCCCCTTGAAGCGCTGCTTGTTCCAGCCGTGGCCGTTGGTGGCGGTGGCGGGCGGCGCCGAGGTGACCGTCGGGGCGATGCTGCCCGGCCGCGCGGCGGTGGTGCACCCCGCCGCCGCGAGCACCAGCACCAGCACCCCGGCCGCGGCTCCCGCCCCACGCATCGTCATCGGTCCAGGCTGCCCTGCCGGGGCCCGTCGACGCCACCCGGGCTCGGCCGCCCGGAGAGGCGCGCACCGTCGCGCACCCAGCTGCGCCCCCGGCGCGCACCACGGGTGATCGACCGGCTATGCTGCCCGGGACGGCCTCGCGGGGCCGTCTGCTGCTGCCGTGGTCGACGACCGGCGCGCGCGGCGAACCGGGGCGGTAGCTCAGCCGGTTAGAGCAGGGGACTCATAATCCCTTGGTCGTGGGTTCGAGTCCCACCCGCCCCACTCTCAGCCAGCGTGGCCGCCCTCCAGGCGAGTCGCCTGTGACCTGCGAAAACGTGCTCATGTTTCGCTCGGAACTCTAGGGCACAGGGCGTGCCCGGACCTTGTTGCCGCGCCAGAATTCACCCGGATGGGAACGCCATGGGAGCGGCGTGGGGTTTGAGCCTCCCATGGGAACCGCGTGAGCCCGTCCGGCTCCTCTGCTGACGGTGATGCATGGGCCCAGCCCCAGACATCGCCCGCTGCGCAGGAGGCCGGTGAGGCTCCGCAGTCGTTACTGCGGAGCCTCACCGGATCGGTTCACTCGCGGAGGACTATGGGCAAGAGCGGGACTCCTGGGGCCAGACGATGAATCCCTCGAATCTCTCCTCGGCTTCTTCGTCCGAAAGATCTCCGCCGATCACGTGCCAGCGCGTGAATTTCCCGGAAATCGCCAGCCGGATGTGGAAGGCCCGCGCCATGTAGGTGACGACCTGGAAGGCCGTTCCAGCTCTGTCGTCAGAAGGTCCCAGTTCGTCGACCAGCTTTCGCAGTACTGGGACGACTGCTTGCTCGGACGTCCAGCAGTCACGGATCGAGTCGATGATCCTGCTGCGGTTCCTCTCGTATTCTTCAGTCTCCATATGCCGCCTCCGGCCCGGTGAAGTGCACCATGACATCCCTGAACGTCCCGTGGCCGGACCTTCCAGCGAATGGCCCTTCCGAATCAATGGGCTCGTGGGGCGCGCTCGACAGGGCTTGCCGGGTCTGGACCCCACCGGTCCTGGGCCCTACACGAGGGGCCGCCTGCCAGCGGTTCTGCTACTGTCCCGCGTTCCGCTCCCGCGTCTTGCGCCGCATGTCCTGCAGCATGGCCAAGGTCTCGGGGTGAACATCGGCCTTGCTCTCGTCCTCTTCGACGTCCTGCGGGTTCTGTTGGGCCTGCGGGAGGAGTTCGTCGTAGCGGGGATCTCCGGGCTCGAACTTGTACCACCCGTCGTAGAAGTACCCCTCCACGGTCCTTCCGCCGTACTTCAGCCAGATGGTGACGCCGTCCGCGTCCAACATCGGGTAGTCGGTGACTTCGTAAGGCTCAGAGTGCTCGCTCAAAATACTCCTTCAGGAGTTGTGCCGCCTCGCGGTCGCCGAATGTGAATTTCTCCAGCGTTTTGGCCGTCCATTGATTGAACGCCTCGGCGAAGTACTCGTGCGGCTGGCGGAGGTACGGAGTTGGACGGGGGTTGTTGCGCATCGACCGCGTGCCCGAACTCATGGACGGCAACACTACTGGGTGTCTTGGCAGTTGAATTGATCAGCAGTCTGCGTTGGCCAGGTACGTACATGCCGGGTACGTGCTCTGCCGGCGGCGTGCCGCCCACCGGGCTGACGCCGGCGAGGTGGTAGCCGCCCGGAAGCTGCGTGATCGGCCTGGGGCCGATGCTGACATCCTCGGGCGTGGGCCCGCCCTGAAGGTGACGATACGTCAGTTTCGATGAGTGGCGTCGGCCGTGTTCGCGACAGTTCGTGCGGGGTGGGCGCGTGTGGTCGGCGAAGCCGGTGCGTACGCCCTGTTGCGGTGTCGGAAAAAGTGATATCACTTTGACAGCAGGCGCGGGCATCCGCGCTGCGGACATCGCACTGGGGGGAGTGGGTCCCATGACCACACCGCACATCGCCGTCGAGGACGGCCCGGCCGTCGACCTGCCGGCTCCGAAGGTCACCGAGCGGATCATCACCGGGGCCCCCGGGCTGCCGGTGCTCGGCGGGGCGCTGCTCGGCGTGCTGGCCGGGCTCGGCTCGCTGATCGCCGGAGGGGTCCAACTGGCGGGCGGGAACAAGGGGGTGGGGATCCCGCTGGTGATCCTCGGACCGTTGGTGGTGCTGACCTCGCTGGTGCTGCTCTGCGGGCTGGTGGTGGTCTCGCCCGGGCAGGCCCGGGTGGTCCAGCTGCTCGGCCGCTACCGCGGCACCGTCCGGGCCGAGGGGCTGGCCTGGCTGAACCCGTTCACCAGCCGGCGCCGGATCTCCACCCGGATCCGCAACCACGAGACCGAGACCGCCAAGGTCAACGACGCGGACGGCAACCCGATCGAGATGGCCGCCGTGGTGGTCTGGCAGGTCGAGGACACCGCGATGGCGGTGTTCGAGGTGGACGACTACACCGACTTCGTCGCTATCCAGACCGAGACGGCCGTCCGGCACATCGCCACCAGCTATCCGTACGACGCCCACCACGAGGGGCAGTTGTCGCTGCGCGACGGCGCGGACGAGATCGCCCGCAAGCTCTCCGCCGAGATCGCCGCCCGGGTCGCCTCGGCCGGGGTGCGGGTCATCGAGTCCCGGATCACCCGGCTCGCGTACGCCCCCGAGGTCGCCCAGGTGATGCTCCAGCGGCAGCAGGCCGGGGCCGTGGTGGCCGCCCGGCGGCTGATCGTCGAGGGTGCCGTCGGTATGGTCGAGGAGGCCTTGGACCGGCTTGCCGAGCGGGACGTGGTGGAGTTGGACGAGGAGCGCAAGGCCGCCATGGTGAGCAACCTCCTGGTGGTGCTCTGCGGCGACCGGGGCACCCAGCCCGTCGTGAACACGGGCTCCCTCTACCAGTAAGGGCGCGGCGTTGGCGACGGAACGGAAGAAGCTCCTGCTGCGACTGGATCCTTCGGTTCACGACGCGCTGGCCAGGTGGGCCTCGGACGAACTGCGCAGCACCAACGCGCAGATCGAGTTCGTGCTCCGCCGCGCCCTCACCGAGGCGGGCCGGATGCCCAGCGGTGCGGCCCGGCTTCCCCGGCGCGGCCGACCGCCCAAGGAAAGCCCGGAGAGCGGCGGTCCCGCCGAGGACTGACCGCGGTGGCCGGGCGCCACAGACCTTTCGGAGAGACCGAGATGGACCTGCCCGTCACTCTGCCCGAGAAGCTCTACCTGCTCGCCCTCGACCCCGAGCGCGGGCGGCCCACCCACGCGACCGACCTCGATCTGACCCTGCGGGCGGCGGCGCTCACCGAGCTCCTGCGCCGCAAGCTGATCCGTGACGACGGCCGGCACCCGGCCCCCGTCGACGGCGCGACGGACGGGCTCGACCCGCTCTCCGCCGCACTGCTGGAGCAGATCCGCCAGGGGCGGCGGCGTACCTGGAAGAGCTGGATCGGGCGCCAGCGGGGATCGGTGCGGATGGTCCGCGACGGACTCGCGGCCGCCGGTCGGATCCGGGTCGAGGAGCACCGGCTGCTCGGGCTCTTCCCGGTCGCCCGGGTCACCCTTCCGGAGCCCCGGGTGCGCAAGGCGCTGACGGCGGGCGTCGAGTCGGCGCTGAGCGGCCCGTTCAGCCGGGTCGACCCGGCGGACGCCGCGTTGGTGGCCCTGGTCGACGCGGCCCGGCTGGGATCGGTCCTGGCCTGGCGCCGGCGGCGCGAGCACCGGGACCGGATCGACAAGCTGGTGCCCGCCGCCGGCCCCGTGCCGCGGGCCCTGCGCCGCGCCATCGCCGCGCGGCACGCGGACGGCGCGGCGGTCTGACCGCCCGGAACAGCGCCCCCGGAACAGCGCCCCCGAAGCGGCGCCCCCGGAACAGCGCCCCCGGCCCGGCTGCCCCACGGCGGCCGGGCCGCTCGGCTTCCGGGGCCCGTAAGCTGGCCGGATGCTCGAACCCGCCCTGCTGCCGACCCCGCTGGTGGACTGCACCGACGAGGCCTTCGCCCGGTCCGGGGTGGAGCTGCGGCTCAAGCGGGACGACCTGCTGCACCCGGGCGTGCCCGGCAACAAGTGGCGCAAGCTCGCGCCCAACCTGGCCGCCGCGGTCGAGCAGGGCCACACCCGGCTGCTGACCTTCGGCGGGGCGTACTCCACCCACCTGCGGGCGGTCGCGGCGGCCGCCGAGGCGCTCGGACTGGAGAGCGTCGGGCTGGTGCGCGGCGAGGAGCTGGCCGACCGGCCGCGCAACTGGTCGCTGCGGGCCGCCGAACGCTCCGGGATGCGGCTGGAGTTCCTCACCCGCTCCGCCTACCGGGAGGCCGTCGGCCGGGTGCCGGGAGAGTACGGCCCGGACGGCCTGCGGCAGCGCTGGGGCCGTTGCCTGGTGCTCCCGGAGGGCGGCTCCAACGCCCTGGCGGCGATCGGCGCGGCCGCGATCCCGGCCGAACTGCCCGACCTGGACGGACGGGACGTGGTCTGCTGCCCGGTCGGCACCGGCGGCACCCTGGCCGGCATCGCGGCGGGCCTGCCGACGGGGGCCCGGGCGCTCGGGGTGGCCGTGCTGCGCGGCGGCGAGGGCTACCTGGAGGCGGAGGTCGCCCGGCTGCACCGGGCCGCCTACGGGCGCGCGTTCGACAACTGGCGGATCGACCACGCCCACCACGGCGGCGGCTACGGCAAGGTCCCGGCCGAACTGGCCGCCTTCGCCGGGGAGTTCGAGCGCCGCCACGGCATCCCGGTGGAACACCGGTACGTGGCCAAGCTGCTGGCCGCGCTGGCCGACCTGGCCGCCGCGGGCGCCTTCCCGCGGGGCACCCGCCTGACGGCCGTGGTCACCGGACTGCCGGATCCGGAGTGATCGCTACGGACCCGCGCTACGACCCGAAGGTCAGGTCGGCGCACGGGTCGGTGTCGGCGCCCCGGGTGTTCTCCGCTATGCCGGTCGGTATCCCGCTGGGCGTCCCCGTGCCCGTGCCCGTGGGCGAGGCGGAGGGCGTGGAGACGGAGTCCAGCTGGGTGCCGGGCGACTGCCGGTCCGGGCCGAGGGTGAGGGTGATCCCGCCGGAGCCCGGCTCCTCGACCGTGCGGGCGCCCGGGAAGAGCGCCGCGACCTGGTCGGCGGCGGCCTTCAGGGTGGGGTCGTAGGAGACCTCGGTGTGCTGCTTGCCGGGCTGGTTGGCGCCGAGCGTGACGTTCTGGAAGCCGCGGCCCTTGAGGGTCTCGGCGCCGGAGCCGGCCAGCCCGGCGGTGCCGACGCCGTTGACCACGGTGATCGGGGCGGCGGCCTGGTCGGGGGTGAGCGGCGCGTCGGTGGCGGGGCCCGCGCTCGGCGAGGCGGCGGCGGAGGCGGTGGCCGCGTTGGTGCCGGCGGTGCTGTGCCCGTCCAGGGTGCGGTCCTCCCGCAGCAGCTTCCACAGCTCGTCGGCGTCCGGCTGGATCAGCCGCACCCGCTCCCCGGCGAAGCGCCAGGGGGCGGTCACGAAGGTGACGTCGGAGAGCTTGATGTCCTCGACCGAGCGGGCGAAGTCGACCAGCTTCATCGCGGTGCCGAGGCCCTCGTCCACGGTGAGCGACTTGGTGGCGGCGTCGGCCAGCGGTAGCAGGGTGGGCAGCGAGAAGCCCTGGTCCTGGACCTTCTTGATCATCGAGGAGAGGAAGGCCTGTTGGCGCTTCATCCGGCCTATGTCGGAGTTGTCGCCGATGCCGTGGCGGGCCCGCAGGTAGTCCACCGCGGACTTGCCGGAGAGCTTCTGCATCCCCTTCTTCAGCTGGATGCCGTACTCGTTGACGTCGTTGGGCACGCAGGCCTCCACGCCGCCGAGCGCGTCGGTCATCGCGGCGGCGCCCTTGAAGTCGACCACGACGGTGTGGTCGATCCGCAGCCCGGTGAGCTTCTCCACGGTGTTCTGGGTGCAGGCCGGGTTGCCCTTGGCGAGTTGGCCGACGCCGAACGCCGAGTTGAACATCTGGTCGGTGCGGGGCTTGGTCCAGGTGCCGTCCGTGAGCTTGCAGGACGGGATGGTGACCAGGGTGTCGCGGGGGATCGAGACGCCGACGGCGTGCTTGTGGTCGGCGTAGACGTGCACCAGGATCGCGGTGTCCGAGTTGCCGACGCCGTCGTCGCCGCCGCCCAGTGCGTTGTTGCCGTCGTCCCGGGTGTCCGAGCCGAGCAGCAGCACGTTGACCGGGACCTGGGCGCCCGGGCTGGCCGGGACGGGGGCGGGCGGGCGCTCGGTGGCGACGCCGCCCGCGTCGAAGGTGGTGATGTTGTTGTCGAGCCGGTGGTAGAACCAGGCTCCCGCCCCCACGACCGACAGCACCAGAACGGCGGCCAGGCCGATGGCGGTCCGCAGGTAACGGCGCCGGCGCGTGCTGCTGCCCATCCTCCGTGCCCCCCGTCTTCAGATCTCCAGCGTTCGACAGTTCGAACGTTAGACGCACCGGAGGGCCGTTCGGTTACCCCCGTGATGCCGGTGAATCGGCCCGCGGGGCTGTGATGCTGCTCACGCCCCCGGGCCGGCGGCGCCGGTGAGCATCCGCCGGAGCAGGTCCCGCAGCACCGTCCGCTCCGCCTGGCCGAGCGCGGCCAGTGGTTCGCGGGCGAAGTTCAGCGATTCGCGCAGTTCCTCGGAGGCGGCGGCGCCGGTCTCGGTGGCGGCGACCAGCTTGACCCGGCGGTCCTGGCGGTCGGCCTCCCGGGTCACGAAGTCGCGGGCCTCCAGCCGGTCGACGATGCCGGTGATGTTGGACGGCTCGCAGCTGAGCGTCTGGGCGATGTGGCGCATGGGCAGCGGGCCGCGTCGCAGCAGGGCGAGCACCTTGGCCTGGGCGCCGGTGAGCGAGCGGGCGGCGGCCGCGTCCTCGTACTCGCGGTGGAACAGTGCGACCAGGTTGGCCATCAGGTCGACGACCTCGCGGGTGATCTCGTCGGACTGCGGCGTGGCGGCCTCGGTCTGCTGAGTGTCCATGCCCCAGAGTCTACCTGAAAAGTTGACAACCTGAACCTTTCATGCCCATCGTTACTTCAGTTGCTCAACCTTTCACCTGCAGAAACCCCCCTCCGAGGAGCATCTCCATGGCAGAGCAGGCCGTCCCCGCCACCGCCCGCGAATGGCACCTCGCCGCCCGCCCCCAGGGCTGGCCGGTGCCCACCGACTTCGCCCTGGTCGAGGCCCCGGTCCGGACTCCCGGTCCGGGCGAGATCCTGGTCCGCAACACCGACCTCTCGGTCGACCCGTACATGCGCGGCCGGATGAACGACGTGAAGTCGTACGTGCCCCCGTTCCAACTCGGCCAGGTGATGGACGGCGGCGCCGTCGGCTACGTGGTGGCCTCGGAGGCCGAGGGCTTCGCCCCCGGCGACGCCGTGCTGCACGGGCTCGGCTGGCGCGAGTACGCGACCTTGGACGCCAAGCGCGCGGTCAAGGTCGACCCGGCCGCCGCCCCGCTCTCCGCCTACCTCGGCGTGCTCGGTATGCCCGGCCTCACCGCCTACGCCGGGCTGCTCGCGGTCGGCGCGCTCAAGGAGGGCGACAAGGTCTTCGTCTCCGGCGCGGCCGGCGCGGTCGGCTCGCTGGTCGGCCAGATCGCCCGGCTCAAGGGCGCCTCGCTGGTGGTCGGTTCGGCCGGCTCGGCGGAGAAGGTCGCCAAGCTGGTGGACGAGTACGGCTTCGACGCGGCCTTCAACTACAAGGACGCCCCGGTCGCCGAGCAGCTCGCCCAGGCCGCCCCGGAGGGCATCGACCTCTACTTCGACAACGTCGGCGGGGACCACCTGGAGGCCGCGATCGGCGCCCTCGGCGTGCACGGCCGTGCGGTGCTCTGCGGCGCGATCGCCCAGTACAACGAGACCACCGCGCCGGCCGCCCCGCGCAACCTGGCGCTGGCGATCGGCAAGCGGCTGCGCCTGGAGGGCATGCTGGTGGGCGACCACGCCGCCCTGCAGCCGCAGTTCGTCACCGAGGTGGCCGGCTGGCTGAAGTCCGGCGAGCTGCGCACCGAGGAGACCGTGGTGGACGGCTTCGAGAACGCCGCCCAGGCCTTCATCGACCTGCTGCGCGGCGTCAACACCGGCAAGATGGTCGTCCACCTGGAGGGCTGACGCACCGTCAGGGAGTTGACCGCCCCGCCGCCCCGACCGGGCGCGCGGGGCGGTTCGCGTGCACGGCGCAGGGGATCCGGCCGCACTACCGCATTCCGGCCGGATCCGAAAGTGCGTCATCCACGGTGCGGTGCCGCGCGGTACGGTGGTCCCGCCCGGCGATGGGGCCGTTCGGGGGAGAGATCCGGCCGAGGGGTAGACCTCGTTGAGGATTCGACTAGCATTGAGCGAAAGCCTGTCCGTTTTGCTCAATTTAGTAGCTTAATGTCGGCTAACGTGGGTAACTGTGGATCAACTGCAGGCACGAGGCAGCTGGGGAAGGCGACCCTCGTCCACAGCCTGGAGGTCCCGGTGACGACACGTGGAGTTCTGTACGTCCACTCCGCGCCCCGCGCGCTGTGCCCGCACGTCGAGTGGGCCGTCGCGGGGGTGCTCGGTGTGCGGGTGAGCCTGGACTGGATCCGCCAGCCGGCCGCACCCGGACACTGGCGCGCCGAGCTCTCCTGGCAGGGGGAGCCCGGCACCGCCTCGAAGCTCGCCTCCGCGCTGCGCGGCTGGCAGCTGATGCGGTACGAGGTGACCAGCGAGCCCTGCGCCACGGCGGAGGGCGAGCGGTACAGCAGCACGCCCAGCCTCGGCATCTTCCACGCCGTCACGGGCATCCACGGCGACATCCTGATCCCGGAGGACCGGCTGCGGGCCGTCCTGCTGCGGGCCCGCAGCGAGGGCGCCGACCTGGAGGCCGAGATCTCCCGGCTGCTGGGCAAGCCCTGGGACGACGAGCTGGAGCCGTTCCGCTACGCGGGCGAGGGCGCGCCGGTGCGCTGGCTGCACCAGGTGGTCTGAGCCCGACGGGACAGCACGAAGGGGCCGGCGCTCGATCCGAGCGCCGGCCCCTTCATGACGGGTGCGTCAGCGGGTGCGGAAGGCCAGCACCACGTTGTGGCCGCCGAAGCCGAACGAGTTGTTCAGCGCGGCGATCCGGCCCTCGGGCAGCGGGGTGGCCTCGGTGACGATCTTCGCGTCCACGTCGTCGTCCAGCTCGTCGACGTTGATGGTCGGCGGGGCGACCCGGTGGTACAGCGCCAGCACGGTGGCGACGGTCTCGATGCCGCCGGCGCCGCCCAGCAGGTGACCGGTCATCGACTTGGTGGCCGAGACCAGGATGTGGTCGAGGTCCCCGCCCAGCTCCTTGCGCAGCGCCTTCAGCTCGGCGGTGTCGCCCTGCGGGGTCGAGGTGGCGTGCGCGTTGACGTGCACGATCTCGGACTTGTCCAGCTCGTTGCGGTCGAACAGGTCGGCCAGCGCGCGGGCCACACCGGCGCCGGTCGGCTCGGGCTGGGCGATGTGGTGGGCGTCCGAGGACAGGCCCTGGCCCACCGCCTCGCAGTAGATCCGGGCGTTGCGGGCCTCGGCGTGCTCCAGCGACTCCAGCACGACCACGCCGGCGCCCTCGCCCAGCACGAAGCCGTCGCGGCCCTTGTCGTACGGACGCGAGGCGCGCTCGGGCTGGTCGTTGTTCTTGGACATCGCCATCATGTTGGCGAACGCGGCGATCGGCAGCGGGTGGATCGCCGCCTCGGTGCCGCCGGCCACCACGACGTCGGCGCGGCCGCTGCGGATCATCTCGATCGCGTAGCCGATCGCCTCGGCGCCGGAGGCGCAGGCGGAGACGGGGGTGTGCACACCGGCGCGGGCGCCGACCTCCAGGCCGACGTTGGCCGCCGGGGAGTTGGGCATCAGCATCGGGACGGTGTGCGGGGAGACCTTGCGGGCGCCCTTGTCCTTCAGCACGTCGTACTGGTCGAGCAGGGTGGTCACGCCGCCGATGCCGGAGGCGATCACGGCGCCCAGGCGCTCGGGGGCGAGCTTGGAGGACTCGTCGGTGGCCGGGGTCTCGAAGCCGGCGTCGGCCCAGGCCTCGCGGGCGGCGATCAGCGCGAACTGGGCCGAGCGGTCCAGCTTGCGGGCCAGCGGACGGGGCAGGATCTCGCCCGGCTCGATCGCGGTGCGCGCGGCGATCTTGACCGGCAGGTCCTCGGCCCACTCCTCGGTCAGGGCCGCCACTCCGGAGCGCCCGGCGATCAGGTTCTCCCAGGTGGTGGCGGCGTCGCCGCCCAGCGGCGTGAAGGCGCCGATACCCGTGACGACCACGGTTCGGTTCTCAGCGGTCACTGGTTTCTCTTCTTTCACGTTGGTGCGGGGTCGGCGGCGGGCCGAAGAAGGGCCCGGCCGGGCGCCCGGGTGGGGCGTCCCGGCCGGCGGGTCGGCCTGGCTCGGAGGAGCCGGACCGACGGGTCAGCCGTCCGAGGCGTGAGTCACGCCGGACGGACTGGGCGACTCGAACGAGTCGAACGCTCAGGCGGCGGCGTTGGTGAGGATGTAGTTCACCGCGTCGCCGACGGTCTTCAGGTTCTTGACCTCGTCGTCCGGGATCTTGACGTCGAAGCGCTCCTCGGCGGCCACGACGACCTCGACCATGGACAGCGAGTCGACGTCCAGGTCGTCGGTGAAGGACTTGTCCTCCTGGACGTCCTCCGCCGGGATGCCGGCGATCTCGTTGACGATCTCGGCGAGACCTTCCAGGACCTCGTCCTTGGTAGCCATACTGGCTGCTCCTCTTCGGTGTTGAACGTGTCCGGCCGTCGGCCGGACACGGGCTTGTGGATGGATGGGGCGAAACGCGCCTAGGGGAGCGTAACGACTGCCGCGGCGTAGACGAGACCCGCCCCGAACCCGATGATCAGCGCCAGGTCGCCGCTGTGGGCCTCGCCGGATTCCAGCATGCGCTCCATCGCCAGCGGGATGGAGGCGGCGGAGGTGTTTCCGGTCTCGGCGATGTCCCGGGCGACCGGCACCGACGCGGGCAGCTTGAGCGCCTTGATCATGGCGTCGGTGATCCGCATGTTGGCCTGGTGCGGGATGAAGGCACCGAGCTGGTCGGCGGTGACCCCGGCGGCGTCCAGCGCCTGCTGGGCCACCTTGGCCATCTCCCAGACCGCCCAGCGGAACACCGGCTGGCCGTCCATCCGAAGGGCCGGCCACTTGCGGCCGTGCTCCGGGTCCTCGGACTGGCCGTTGATCGCGTCGGGCTTGGCGAAGGCGGTGTCCCAGGCCTCGGTCTGGTTGATGACGTCGGCCTGCGAGCCGTCCGAACCCCAGATCAGCTTGCCGATGCCCGGCGTGTCGGACGGGCCGACGATCGCGGCGCCCGCGCCGTCGCCGAAGATGAACGCGGTGGAGCGGTCCGACTTGTCGGTCAGGTCGCTGAGCCGCTCGACGCCGATCACCAGCACGTACTCGGCGTTGCCGCCGCGGATCATGCCGTCGGCCAGGCCCAGGCCGTAGCCGAAGCCGGCGCAGGCGGCCGAGATGTCGAAGGCCGGGGCGGTGCCGCAGCCGAGCCGCTCGGCGATCTCGGTGGCGATCGCGGGGGTCTGCTTGAGGTGCGAGACGGTCGCGACGATCACGCCGCCGATCTGCTGGGGGGCGATGCCGGCCTGCGCGATGGCCTTGCCGGCGGCCTGCACCGACATCTCGGCGACGCTCTCGTCCGGACCGGCCCAGCGGCGCTCGGCGATCCCGCTGCGGGTGCGGATCCACTCGTCCGAGGAGTCGATCCACTCCAGGACCTCGGAGTTGGGGATGACCCGGACCGGGCGGTAGCCGCCGACCCCGTGGATGCGGGAGTACTGCGCGCCGGTGGCGGGGCGGATCTGCGGCTTGGTCATGCGTGGTCCTCCTGGTCCTGCGGGTCCTGCCGGTCCTGGCCGCCGTGCTCCGCGATGAGCTCGCGGGCCTTGTCCAGATCGGCCGGGGTCTTCAGGGCGAGCGTGGCCACACCCTTGAGGTTGCGCTTGAGCAGCCCGGTGAGCGTGCCCGCGGGGGACAGCTCGATGACGGCGGTCGCGCCCAGCCGGCCGAGGGTCTCCATGCAGAGGTCCCAGCGGACCGGGTTGGAGACCTGCGACACCAGGCGGGCCAGCACCTCGGCGCCGGAGTCGACGACCCCGCCGTCCCGGTTGGACACGTAGCGGACCTGCGGGTCGGCCACGGTCAGGCTCGGGGCCAGTGCGGCCAGCCGCTCGACACCGGGGGCCATGTGCTCGGTGTGGAAGGCGCCGGCCACCTTGAGGGCGATCAGCTTGGAGCCCGCCGGCGGGTCCGCCTTCAGCGCCTCCAGCTGGGCCAGCGTGCCGGCCGCGACGATCTGGCCGCCGCCGTTGTTGTTGGCCGCGGTCAGGCCGTGCTCGGCCAGCTTCGCCGCGACGAGCTCCGGGTCGCCGCCGAGCACGGCGGTCATGCCGGTCTCGGTGACGGTCGCGGCCTCGGCCATGGCCCGGCCGCGCTCCCGGACGAACGTCAGTGCGTCATGGGCGCTGAGCACCCCGGCGCCGGCCGCGGCGGTGATCTCGCCGACGCTGTGACCGGCGACGGCGCCGACCAGCTTGCGGGCGACGTCCTCGTCCGGGAACAGCACGCGGGCGGTCACCAGACCGGCCGCGACCAGCAGCGGCTGGGCGACGGCGGTGTCCTTGATCTCCTCGGCGGACGCCTCGGTGCCGGCGTGCACCAGGTCGAGCCCGGCGACCTCCGACCAGCCGCGCAGGCGGTCGGCGACACCGTCGAGCTCCAGCCAGGGGCTGAGGAAACCGGGGGACTGGGCACCCTGTCCAGGGGCGACGATTACGAGCACGGTTCAACCCTCTCTCGCCAGGCGCCCAGGGGCGGGTAGGCGACGGTAACGAAGAAAACCATCCGGGATTGTATGGTCCCTACACCCCGGCTCAGCCGGGCTCCCCGGCGGCGGTGAGTCGGCCGAGGGCCAGTGCGATCCGCAGCGTGAACGCCGAACGTACGTCGGAAGGGGCGTACCCCGTGACGTCGGTCACACGTCGTAGCCGGTAGCGCACCGTGTTGGGGTGCACGAAGAGCATCCGGGCCGCACCCTCCAGCGAGGAGGCCTGCTCCAGGTAGACGCTCAGGGTCTCCAGCAGGGCGGAGCCGGCCTCGTCCAGCGGTGTGTAGATCTCCTCCACCAGCTGGCGGCGGGCCGCCTGGTCCCCGGCCAGCGCCCGTTCGGGCAGCAGATCGTCGGCGAGCACCGGGCGCGGGGCGTCCGGCCAGGCGGCGCAGGCCCGCAGGCCGGCCGCGGCGGCGTGCGCCGAGCGGGTCGCCGAGAGCAGGTCCGGCACGGTCGGGCCGATCACCACCGGGCCCGGCGCGAACTGGCCGATCAGCGCCCGGGCTGCGTGCACCGGCTCCTTGTCACCGCCGACCACGACCACCAGGCGCTTGCCCAGCACCCCGGTCAGCACGTTCAGCTTGGCGTACCGGGCGGCCCGGCGGATCGCCTCGACCACCAGCTCGCTGTCGCCGTCCGGCGCGCTGCCCATCACCACCCGGACCTGGCTGGGCTGGCCCCAGCCGAGCGCGGCGGCCCGGGAGAGCACCCCCTCGTCGGCGTCGCCGGACAGCAGGGAGTTCACCACCAGTGCCTCCAGCCGGGCGTCCCAGGCGCCGCGTGCCTCGGCCGCCTGGGCGTACACCTGGGCGGTGGCGAAGGCGATCTCCCGGGCGTAGACCAGCACGGACTCGCGCATGTCCGCCTCGTCGCCGGGGGCGGCCACCTCCTCGATGGCCTCCTCCATCACCTCGATCGTGGTGCGGATCAGCTCGACGGTCTGGCGCAGCGTGATCGCCCGGGTCAGCTCGCGCGGGGCGGTGCCGAAGACGTCGGTGGAGATCGCCTGGGCGGCGTCGGGGTGGCGGTACCACTCGGTGAAGGCGGCGATGCCGGCCTGGGCGACCAGGCCGATCCAGGAGCGGTGCTCCGGCGGCATCCGCCGGTACCAGCCGAGCTGGTCGTCCATCCGCGAGATCGCGGCGGTGGCCAGCTTCCCGGAGGACTTCTCCAAGCGCTTGAGCGTCGCGGCCCGGCGCTCGGCCCGCTCGGCGGCGTTTCGGCGCTCCTGGGCCGTCAGCCGGGGGGCCGCGCGGCCGGGGCGGTCACGGACGGCCCGGGGGGCCGGGGTCTTCCCGGTGGGTTCGGCGGCGGGACTGGGATCGCTCTGGGAGTTCGCGGAAGCGGCTGGCACAAGGACAAGACTGCCTCACGCGGGTCACTGCTCGTGCACAACCCCCGGCGCAGCGGCCGGGTGGTGCCGGTCACAGCGACTACGGTGGGGCGGGTGACCGACGCCCCTGAACGCCCCCGCGCCGACCAGCGCCGCACCGCCGAGCGCTACCGCTCCACCCCCGCCGAGGGCATCGAGACCCGACACGCGTTCTCCTTCTCCGGCCACTACGACCCGAGGAACACCCACTTCGGCGCGCTGCTCGCGTGCAACGAGGAACTGCTCGCCCCCGGTGCCGGGTTCGAGGAGCACAAGCACCGGGACACCGAGATCCTCACCTGGGTGCTGGAGGGTGCGCTGGCCCACCGGGACTCGCACGGTCACAGCGGGGTGGTGCGCCCGGGCATGGTCCAGCACCTCAGCGCGGGCTCCGGGGTCACCCACACCGAGCGCAACGTCGGCGGGGCCGCCGGGCCGGTGCGCTTCGTCCAGATGTGGCTGCAGCCGGACGAGTTCGACGCCGCTCCGGCGTACGGGCTCCGCAGGGTGGAACTGGCCGACGGCGGGTTGACGCTGCTGGCCTCCGGACTGGACTGGGACGCCGGGGCGGACGCCCTGCGGCTGCGCCGGCGCGACGCCGCGCTCTGGCTGGCGGTGGCCGGTCCGTGGCAGCCGCTGCCCGAACTGCCGGCCGCGCCCTGGCGGTACGCGCACCTGACGGCCGGCTCGCTGGGCTACCGGACCGTGCCGGGGCCCAAGGGCGCCGGCCGGTCGATGGAGCCCGGCGACAGCGTGCGGATCACCGGCGAGGCCTTCGCGGACCCGACGGCCGGGGAGACCGGCGCGGAACTCCTGCTCTGGGAGATGCACTCGCCGGTCTCCTACGGGTAGGCCCTGCCACTCAGCCGTTCAGCTCGGCGAGCACGGCGTCGGAGAGCGGCGGCCAGGCCTCGACGGCCCAGGGGCCGAAGTCCCGGTCGGTGAGCGCGATGCAGGCCGCGCCGGCCTGCGGGTCGACCCAGAGGAAGGTACCGGACTGGCCGAAGTGGCCGAAGGTGCCGGGGGAGTTGGCGGTGCCGGTCCAGTGCGGGCTCTTGGCGTCGCGGATCTCGAAGCCGAGGCCCCAGTCGTTCGGGCGGCGGTGGCCGTAGCCGGGCAGCACGCCGCTGGTGCCGGGGAAGGCGACCTCGCGGGTGGCCCGGTGGACGGTGGACGGGTCCAGCAGCTTGGGCGACTGGAGCTCGGCGGCGAACCGGGTGAGGTCGGCCACCGTGGACAGGCCGCCGGCGCCGGCCGGGGACTTGCTCGCGGTGTTGATCAGGGTGTCGTGCATGCCCAGCGGCTGGAACACCGCCTCGGCGACGTACTGGTGGAAGGCGATCCCGGCGGCCTCGGCCAGGGTGCGGGCGAGCACGTCGAAGCCCGCGTTGGAGTAGAGCCGGCGGTTGCCGGGCTCGGCGAACAGCCGGTCCTCGTCGAAGCCCAGGCCGGAGGTGTGGGCGAGCAGGTGGCGCACGGTCGAGCCGGGCGGGCCGGCCGGGTCGTCCAGCTCGAACACGCCCTCCTCCAGGGCGACCAGCGCCGCGTAGGAGGTGAGCAGCTTGGTCACCGAGGCGAGCGGGAAGAGGTGCTGCTGCGGTCCGTGCGCGCCCAGGACCGCGCCGTCCGAGCCCCGGACCACCGCCGCGGCGGCGTGGGGCACGGGCCAGTTCTCGATCATCCGCAAGCTCTCCATGCGCCCGACTCTAGTCGGGGCGGTCAGCCGGGTGGTGGGAGCACCCGGTGGGGTGGCTTGCTTTGAGTGCACTCCAACTCGGTAGCGTCGTCGTCGTCACAGGATCAGGGGGAATCGATCATGGCCGCACCCGCGTACGTCCGGAGCGATCTGCGCAGCTGCGCCGAGGTGTTCAACGGCCCGGTCGGCGAGCCGGACCGGACCCCGCGGCACACCATCAGCGAGGTCGCGGCGGCCAGCGGACTGACCGCCCACACGCTGCGCTGGTACGAGCGGATCGGTCTGCTCGACCCGGTGGACCGCGCGGTCGGCGGCCAGCGCCGCTACTGCGACGGCGACCTGCACCGGCTGGCCTTCCTGGGCCGGTTGCGGCTGACCGGGATGTCGGTGGCCGACATGCTCAAGTACGTCGACATGGCCCGCCGCGGCGAGCAGACCTACGACGAGCGCCGCCGGCTGCTGGAGGCGCAGCGCGAGGAGGTCCGGCAGCGGATCGTCGACCTCCAGGCCACCCTGGCCGTCCTCGACTACAAGATCGATCTCTACGCCGGGAAGGTCGTCGACCGCACCGGCGCCCCCGTCCAATGCCAGATCCACCGAGCAGAGGAAGAGCAGAGCGTATGACTCACCCCGTCCTCCCCACCGCCCGACTCGGCACCGACGGCCCGCTGGTGGGCGTCCAGGGCCTCGGCTGCATGGGCATGAGCGAGTTCTACGGCCCGACCGACTCCGACGAGGCGCTCGCCACGCTGGACGCCGCGCTGGAGGCCGGCGTCACGCTGTTCGACACCGCGGACATGTACGGTGCCGGCCGCAACGAGGAGTTCATCGGCCCCTTCGTCCGGGCCAACCGGGACAAGGTGGTGCTCGCCACCAAGTTCGCCATCGAGCGGGACGAGATCGACCCGTCCAAGCGTGCCGTCCGCAACGACCCGGCGTACATCCGCTCGGCCGTGGAGGGCTCGCTTCGCCGCCTCGGCGTGGACGTGATCGACCTGTACTACATGCACCGCCGCAACCCGGAGGTGCCGCTGGCCGAATCGGTCGGCGCCATGGCCGAGCTGGTACAGGCCGGCAAGGTCCGGCAGTTGGGCCTGTCCGAGGTGACCGGGGCCGAGCTGCGCGAGGCGCACGCCGTCCACCCGATCGCCGCGCTGCAGTCCGAGTGGTCGGTGTTCGCCCGGGACGTGGAGCGTTCGGCGGTGTCGGCCGCGGCCGAGCTGGGCGTCGCCTTCGTGCCGTACTCGCCGCTCGGGCGCGGCTTCCTGACCGGCGCGTTCCAGGACGCCGCGACGCTCGCCGCGGACGACTTCCGCCGCACCCACCCGCGCTACACCGGGGAGAACGCCGTCGCCAACGGCGAACTGCTCGCCCCGCTGCGGGAGATCGCCGAGGCCCACGGGGCGACCCTGGCCCAGGTGGCGCTGGCCTGGGTGCACCAGCGGGCGCAGGTGCACGGGCTGACCGTGGTGCCGATCCCCGGCACCCGCAAGCGCAGCCGGCTGCTGGAGAACACCGGCGCGGCGACGCTGCTGCTGAGCGAGGAGGAGCTGGCGCTGCTGGAGCCGATCGCCGGCAAGGTCTCCGGGGACCGCTACGCGGACATGCGCAACACCTCGGTCGGCCGGGAGTAGTGCCACGACGGGGCAGGGGAGTCGTGGACTCCCTTGCCCCGTACGGCGGTTGCCGGGTCAGACCGCGCGGCCCGTCCAGGCGGCCAGCCGGGTGTGCACGTCGGCGCCGTCGGCGACCGGCCGCACCGGGCTGAACGGGACGCCCTCGACCCGGGCCTCCGGCGGCAGCACCAGTTCGGCGACGGCCAGCGCGGTGTGCGCCAGCCCGTCGTCCAGGACGAAGCCGGTGCCGAGGGCGGTGGCGATGTCCCAGCAGTGGGTCGCCGTCTCCATCACGTAGCCGCCGACCACCACCGCGCCGGGTGCCTCGCCCCAGGGGGCGAAGGTCGGGCGGCCCAGCTTGGCGTCGTCCGCCCAGGCGGCGGTGGCGCGGGCGGCGGCCCGGCCGAGGGCGGCCGACCAGCCGTCGTCCGACGGGTCCTCGATGGCCGCCACGACGTCCTCGGCGCGGCCGCCCTCGCCGAGGTAGGCGAACCGGTGGATGCCGCCGACCACGTGGTTCAGCAGCTGCCGCAGGGTGAACTCCGCGCAGGGGGTCGGCCGTTCGAGGTCGGCGGGGGTGACGGTGGCGAACAGCTTCTCCAGCTGGCCGAGGGCGGTCAGGTACTGCGGGCGGGCGTCCTGGACGGTGTTCATCTGCGGTCAAGTCCTTGGGTTGAGGCGGTGTTTCGGGCTCGGAACGCAATCTCCCAGTAAAACCTGACAAGTGCCGTCAGGATTGTTGGGATCCTGATGCCATGAAGGCCGACCGTCTGCTCTCGATCCTCCTGCTGCTGCAGACCCGCGGCCGGGTGCCCGCCACCGAACTGGCCGAACGGCTGGACGTGTCCGTCCGCACCATCTACCGGGACGTGGAGTCGCTCTCCGCCGCCGGGGTGCCGGTGTTCACCGAGCGCGGCCGGCACGGCGGCATCAACCTGCTGCCCGGCTACCGCACCGACGTCACCGGACTGACCGCGGACGAGGCCCGGGCGCTGTTCGTGCTCTCCGCCCAGGGCGCGCACAGCGACCTCGGACTGGACGGCGCGCTCGGTTCGGCGCTGCGCAAGGTGATGGCCGCGCTGCCCGCCCCGCACCGCCCGGCCGCCGAGCGGGTCAGCGAGCGGATCCTGGTCGACCCGGCCCGCTGGCTGCAGAACCCCCAGGCCGGCACCGGCACCGGCTCCGGCAGCGGCAGCGGGGGCGGGCCGGACCTGGGCGAGCTGCAGTACGCGGTGTTCGCCGACCGGCGGCTGCGGCTGCGCTACCGGCATGGCGGCACGCCCGGACCGGTGGACTACACCGTCGACCCGTACGGGCTGGTGAGCAAGGCCTCGGTCTGGTACCTGGTGGCCGATCTGCGCGGCGAGCCGCGGCTGTTCAGGGTCGACCGGGTGCTGGCCGCCGAGACCACCGAGGAGGCGGTGCGCCGCCGGGCCGGGGTGGCGCTCGGCGAGGTGTGGGCGGCGCTGCGCGAGCAGGTGGAGCGGCTGCCGGTCGAGCTGCAGGCCCGGGTGCGGGTCCGGCGCGGTCGGCTGGACATGTTCCTGCGCATCCACGGCGGCCGGGTCACCGCGCTGCCGCCGGAGGCGGGCGCCGGGCCGGCCGAGGACTGGGTCGAACTGACGATGACCTTCCCGGCCGCGGGGGCCGTCCGCGCCCTGCTGGCCTTCGGCGCGGAGGTCGAGGTGCTGGCCCCGCCGGCCGTCCGGCGCGAACTGGCCCGGGCGGCGGCGGAGGCCCTGCGGCTCTACCAGGACTAGTTGGGCTTGGTCAGGTGTACGCGCTGGTGGCGTGTCCTGCGGGGCTGTGCCGCGTTGATGGTGTGTGACACCTGGGGAGTTGGATCAGGTCCGGGAGGATCTGGTGGCGTTCACGGCGGAGATGTTCGAGGCGTTCACGCGCACCGACCAGCACCGCTGGGGGCAGGCGTACGTGCGCGGGCTGCTGCTGGACGGGCGGCGCAAGTCGGTGGAGCCGATGGCGGCCCGGCTGGGCGAGGACGGCAACCGTCAGGCCCTGGCCCACTTCGTGACCTCCAGCCCGTGGGACTGGGCCCATGTGCGGGCAAGGCTCGCGTGGCGGATGCACGAGGAGATCGACCCGAGTGTGCTGGTCGTGGACGACACCGGGTTCCTCAAGGACGGCGACGCCTCCGCGGGCGTGTCACGGCAGTACACCGGCACCGCGGGCAAGGTCACCAACTGCCAGGTGGGCGTATCGGTGCACCTGGCCCGCGACCACGCCTCCGCACCGGTCAACTGGCGCCTGTTCCTGCCCAAGTCCTGGGACCCGGGCTCGGATCTGGCGGACCCGGTCAAGGTCGCCCGCCGGGAACGCTGCGGCATCCCGGCAGGCCTGGGCCACGTCGAGAAGTGGCAGCTCGCGCTCGACATGATCGACGAGACCCGTTCGTGGGGCGTGGACGTCCCGCTGGTCCTGGCCGACGCCGGCTACGGCGACAGCGTCGCGTTCCGGCTGGGGCTGAACCAGCGGGGCCTGCACTACGTGGTCGGGATCTCCACCACGCCCACCGCACACCCGGCCTCGGCCCGCCCGGTCACGCCGCCCTACAGCGGCACCGGGCGGCCACCGGTAGCCAAGTACCCCGACCCGGCCCGCTCGGTCAAAGCCCTGGTCATCGGGGCCGGCCGGAGCGCGGCCAAGCCTGTGCAGTGGCGCGAAGGGTCCCGCCCCGGCAAGGGGCGCACCGGCCACAAGCGCATGTACTCACGCTTCGTGGCCCTGCGGATCCGCCCCGCCGGACGGGAGATCCGCGACGCCACCGAGGGCGTGGAACTCGCCGAGTGCTGGGTGCTGGCCGAATGGCCCGCCAAGGAGTGCGAGCCGGTCCAGTTCTGGCTCTCCGACCTGCCCGCCGACACCCCGCTGACCACCCTGGTCCGGCTGGCCAAACTGCGCTGGCGCATCGAGCACGACTACCGCGAGATGAAGCAGGCCCTGGGCCTGGCCCACTTCGAGGGCCGCACCTTCAACGGCTGGCACCACCACGTCACACTCGTCTCCCTCGCCCACGCCTTCTGCACCCTGCGCAGACTGGCCACCGCCCCAAAAGACGCGGCGCCGGCCTGAGCCTCTACCAAGTCGTCCGCGAGCTGCAGTTACTCCTCGCCACCTGGGCCGGCGCCTGCCCCACCTGCCACCGCGACATCCCCACACCAAGACGAACCTGACCAAGCCCTACTAGCGGGCTGCGGATTTAGGAGGTGGGCTGCGCCTTGACGACGTCGCGGTAGTCCCCGAGCGAGATCGCCGCGAAGTTGTGCAGGCTGTCGGTGCCGGCGGTGAAGTAGCCGTTGTGGCCGGAGGCCCGGGCGGAGGAGATCTGCTCGGCGCCGAAGCCGTTGCCGGTCGGGTCCGCGCCGTGGCCGAGCTTGCCGACCTCCAGGAACGGGACGTTGCCGATCCAGTCGTTGGGGTTGCGGGTCGCCCACACGTGCACCCCGGAGCCCAGCTCGGCGGCGGACTGCACGCCCATGCCGGGGCTGCCGAACACCATCATGTCGGTGATGCCGGAGGTGTCGGACGGCGAGGCGGCCGCGCGCGGGATCTTCGGGGCGGCGGTGCCGCAGACCACCGAGCCGTACGAGTGGCAGAGCAGTGCCGGCGGCGCGTCCGGGCGGGTGGTCTCCTTGAGGCCGGCCAGCAGCCGCTCCAGCCGGGGCGCGGCGACGTCGGCGAGCCGGGAGGTGGCCGCGTCCGGGCCGAGGCCGGACGGGGTGACGTACCCGGTCCAGGCGATCACGGCGGTCCGGGTGCCGGGGGCCTGCTGCTGCTCCTCGGCGTACAGGGCGCGGGCCATGCCGGCCGGGGAGCGCAGCGGTTCGGCGGACTGGTCGAAGTGGCCGAGGTCGGCGTCCGAGCCGGGGACCAGCACCGAGACGTGCTCGGCGTCGGCGAGGTCGCCCCAGACCTCGGTGACCAGGCCGCGGCCGCGCGGGTCGAAGGCCAGGACCTGCCGGGCCGGGTCGAGCAGGCGCTCGACGTCGTTGGCGCGGGAGACGGCCAGCGCGCGGGTGTCGGCGTCCAGCGTCCGGTCGGCGGCGCGGGCCCGGGCGGCGTCGCGCTCGTTCGCCAGGGCGATCCGGTTGGCGCGGTAGCGCAGGTCCAGCGGGGCGCCGTCGTAGTTGCCGACGACCAGCGGGTAGTCCTTGACCAGCCGGTCCAGCTCGGTCGGGGCGAGCGACGCGAAGAACGCGGCGGCGTCGGCCGGGCTGGTGGTGGCCGGGTCGGGCAGGATGCGGCCGAAGGAGTGGTCCTGGATCCAGGCGGCGCTGCCGGCCGGGGGCGTGGAGATCGCCAGCTGCTCGGAGGAGACCGCGGCGGCGGCGGCCGAGGCGCCGGCGTCGGCGAGCACGGCACAACCCGCGAACGCGCCGATCAGTACACGCTTCCAGCGTCGACGGTTGCGCACCGCACCAACTCCCTTGGGGCCCGTCACCGTTTCTCGGGCGGTGCCCGGAGGGTGCGAATGGACTGCTGACTTCCCTGGGAAAGGGTAGAGGTCACAGGAGGGTGACGGACCCGCCCAAACTGTGGGATGGATCACATGAACCGGGAGTGTCTTTTCAGCGTCCTTGAGTGGCCGTTCCGGAGGTGCTAAGCGGAGTGCCGGGCGTCGTATCCGCCGACCACCCGCTTGGGCGCCGTCCGCCGCCAGGCCTCGGTGAGCACGTCCCGCAGCTCCTCGGGGTCGACCCGGTCCAGCCGCACGCTCACCCAGCCGTGCCGTCCGACGTACCGGGCGAAGGAGAACACCTCGGGTTCGGCGGCGATCAGCTCGGCCTGGTCCTCGCGGGAGGCCTTGACGGTGACGCTGTCGCCCTCGGGGGAGCCCATCGCGAAGACCTTGCCGCGGACCCGCAGCGTCTCGATGCCCCAGGTCGGCTCCTGGGCGGTCTCCGGCAGGGCCAGGGCCATCGTGCGGAACTCGTCGAACGTCACCATGACGGCAGGGTAGGGCAGGGCACCGACAGTGCCCCCGGGCGCGCCGAGGGGCGCGGACCGGTCGGTCCGCGCCCCTCGGGTGCCGCGATCGCGGGCGTGGGTCACACCATGCCCAGCGCGTACGCCGCGAACAGCGCCGCCGCGGCGCCGGCCGCCGCCTTGCCGGCCCGGGAGAAGGACGTCCAGGGGCCGTCGAAGCGCCGGGTGAACCAGCCGATCGCCACCAGGGCGGCCGCGAACAGCGGCAGCAGGGCCAGCCGGGCGGCCACCCAGCCGAGCGAGTCCGGCGCGGTGGTCAGCCCGGGGACGGCACCGAGGCCGGCCGCGCCGGGCACCGCCACCGCGAGCATCGCGCTCTGGTGCCAGCAGAAGATCGTCATCGCCGACAGGTTGACCACCACCACCGGCAGCCACAGCAGCGGACGGCGGCTCAGCAGCCGGCCCAGCCGCTCCCGCAGCAGCACCGCGGCGCCGCACTGCACCGCGGCCAGGGCGAGCACCAGCAGGGACGGCGGGTGCGAGTTGGTCCGCTCGACGCCCGGCACGCCGACCATGCTGGCCGGGTAGTGGAACACCGTCAGCAGCACGACGAACAGTGCGCCGCCGCCCAGCAGCAGCACCCGGGCGGCCGACCGGCCGAGCCGGCCCTGCGCCCACAGCACGCCCAGCTGGTAGCCGAACATCCAGCCCGGCAGCAGGTTCAGCAGTCCGACCCAGGAGGGCACCGCGTCGGCCCACGGCCCGTACCGCAGCAGGTCGACCGCCGCGACCGAGGCCGTCAGCAGGGCCGCCGACCACACGCCGAGCCGGCGGCCGAAGGCCACGCAGAGCGGGGTGAGCGCGGTCAGCGCCAGGTACACCCCGATGTACCAGAGCGGCTGCACCACCAGCGTCGCGCCGGTGTGCACGGTGTCCGCGGGCACGCCGAGCGCGGGCAGCAGCGGGATCAGCAGCGCCCACACCGCCGTCACCCCGAGCACCGGGCGGAGCAGCCGGACCGACCGGGCGCGCAGCCAACTCCCGTACGTCAGGCCCTTCTCCCGGGCCCGCTCCAGCGAGCTGACCGAGGAGTGGCCGCCGACCAGGAAGAACACCCCGAGCATCTGGAGCACCCAGCTGGCCGGGGCGAGGGAGCCGAGCGAGGAGAGCGGGCTGGCGTTGTGCAGGGCGCCGTCGGCGGAGCGGGTGAGGCCGCCGAGCATCCAGTGGCCGATCGGGACGGAGAGCAGGGCGAGGGCGCGCAGCCCGTCCAGGGCGCGGTCACGGGTGGCGGGGGTCTTCGCGTCGACCTTCTCGGCGGCGCGGCGCAGGGCGGTGGCGGGGTGGGCCATGGCGGTGCTCCTTCCAGTGCGGGCTGACGGGCCTGCGGGCCCGCTGACTGACGGGTCGACGGGCTTCAGCGGCCGAGGGCGATGGCGGCGTAGGCGGCGAGCGAGGCGGTGCCGGGGGCGAAGTAGCCGGTGTGGCCGTGGGATCCGGTGGCGGGCAGCGGGCGGGCGCCGAAGTCGGGGTCGGTCGGGTCGGCGCCGTGGCCGAGGCCGAACAGCCGGACGTTGGGCACGTCGCCGATCCAGTCCGAGTCGTTGCGGGCGGTGGCGTAGAGCGGGACGCCGTGGTCGAGGTCGGCGGCCGAGTCGACGCCCATGCCGGGCGAGCCGAGTACCACCAGGCCGGAGGCCCGGGCCGGGGTCGGGCGGGCCAGGCCGCAGACCACCGAGCCGTAGCTGTGGCAGAACACCGTGGGCGGGGTCTGCGGGGCGGTGCTGACGGAGAGTCCGTCGAGCAGCCGGTCGAGGCGGGTGGCGCCGGCCCGGGCGAGGTCCTCGGTGGCGGCGTCGACGCCGACGCCGACCGGGGTGGTGTAGCCGGCCCAGGCGATCACGGCGGTCCGCCCGTCGGTGGCCCGGTACAGGGAGCGGGCCATGCCGGCGGGGGTGCCGTACGGGTCGGTGGCGCGGTCGAAGCTGAGCAGGTCGACGTCGGAGCCGGGGACGATCACGGCGGTGCGGGCGGCGGTGCCGAGGTCGCCGTACACCTCGGCGACCTGGCCGCGGCCGCGCGGGTCGAAGGCGAGGATCTGCCGGTCGCCGTCCAGCAGGGTGCGGTAGCGCTCGGCGCGGGTGCGGGCGGCCCGGTGGTCCTGCGGGGTGAGGGCCGGGTCGGTGGCCCGGGTGAGCTCCCGGGTGCGTTCGGCGGTCAGGGCCAGGGTGTTGGCGTGGTACCGGAGGCGGACCGGGGCGCCGTCCAGGTTGCCGACCACCAGGGGGTGACGGGTGGCCAGGGCGTCCTGCTGGGCGTCGGTCAGCCCGGCGAAGAACGCGGCGACCTGGGCGGGGGTGGCGGTGGCCGGGTCGGGCAGCCGCAGGCCGAGCGCGGTGTCGGCGGTCCAGGCGGGGCTGCCCGGCGGCGGGCCGGTGACGGCGGTCTGGGTGTCGGCGGTCCAGCCGCCCGCGCCGAGCACGGCGGCCAGTGCCACTGCGGTGGCCGCGATCGCCTGCCTGGTACGGAACTTGCGCATGTCCGCCTTCTTCCTCGTCCGTTCGGTTGCCGATCCGGCTGCCGGTTCGGGGGCCGACTTCGGTTGCCGACGTCGGCTTTCGACGAGGAGGAAGGTAGGAATGCGACGGCCCCGCGGACGTCACACCGCGGGGCCAACTCCCGGGTGCTACCCGGGTATGAGGGGGTTTTCCCCCGTCAGTCCCCGGGGGTCACCAGGCCGGACTCGTAGGCCAGCACCACCGCCTGGGCGCGGTCGCGCAGGTCGAGCTTGGCGAGGATGCGGCCGATGTGGGTCTTGACGGTCTGTTCGGCGAGCACCAGTTGCGCGGCGATCTCCTGGTTGGACAGGCCGCGGGCGATCAGCTCCAGCACCTCGGTCTCGCGCGGGGTCAGGCCGTTGAGCCGCAGCTTGGGGTCGCGGCGCTTGGCGGGCCGGGTGCGGGCGAAGTCGGCGATCAGCCGCCGGGTGACCGAGGGGGCGAGCAGTGCCTCGCCGGCCGCGACCACCCGGACCGCGGCGATCAGGTCGGCGGGCGGGGCGTCCTTGAGCAGGAAGCCGCTGGCCCCGGCGCGCAGCGCCTCGTAGACGTAGTCGTCCACGTCGAAGGTGGTGAGCATCAGCACCTTGGGGCGGTGGGCTCCCGGGACGGCCGGGTCGAGCAGCCGCCGGGCGGCCTCCAGGCCGTCCATCACGGGCATCCGGACGTCCATCAGCACCACGTCCGGGTGGGTGCGGCCGGTGACCTCCAGGGCCTGGGCGCCGTCCGCCGCGTCCCCCACCACGTCGATGTCGCTCTGGGCGTTGAGCAGCGCGGCGAAGCCGGCCCGCACCATGGCCTGGTCGTCGACGATGATCACGCGGATGGTCATGCGGTTGTCTCCTGGAGTGGGTCGAGCGGCAGGACGGCGGCCACCTTGAAGCCGCCGTCCGGCAGCGGGCCGGTGTCCAGACTGCCACCGACCAGCCGGACGCGTTCACGCATTCCGACCAGGCCGTGCCCGGTGCCCTCGGCGGAGGCCTCCAGCGACTCGGTCTGCTGCGGCGGGGGCGCGTTGACCACGGTGAGCCGCAGTGCGGGGCCGTCCTCGTCGGCCGACAGCGACACCCAGGTCCGGGCGCCGGGGGCGTGCCGGACCACGTTGGCCAGCGCCTCCTGGACGATCCGGTACGCGGAGAGGGCGACGGCCTGCGGCACCCGCTCGGCCAGCCCCTCGTCGACGCTCAGCTCGGCGGGCACCCCGGCCCGCCCCACCGTCTCGACCAGCTGGGCGAGTTGGGCCACGCCGGGCTGCGGGGTCTTCTCCCCGCCGTTCTCCTCGCTGCGCAGCACCCCGAGCAGTCGGCGCATCTCGGCCAGTGACTCGCGCGCGGTGCCGGCGATCGCGGTGAACTCCTCGGCGGCGGCGTCCGGGACGCCCTCGATCCGGTACGGCGCGCTGGCGGCCTGGACCGCGATCACCGACATGTGGTGGGCCACCACGTCGTGCAACTCCCGGGCGATCCGGGTGCGTTCCTCCAGCAGGGTGCGCCGTTCGCGCTCGACCTCGCTGATCTGCTCCTGCTCGGTGAGCAGCCGCCGGGCGACCGCGCGGTCCCGGACGGCCCAGCCGAGCAGCAGGACGGCGCCGCTGAGCGCGATCAGCAGCACGGTGGTGCCGTCGCCGGACCGGGGCAGGCCGAGGGTGATGGTGAGGACGGTCAGCAGGACGGTGGCGAGCCAGACCGAGAGCAGGGTGGCCCGGCTCTCCCGGAGGGCGAGGGCGAGCATCAGGAAGGCGTACCCGACGACCATCGGGGCCGTCCACGGCCAGCTGCCCATCTCCTGGTGGTGGCGGGCGGTGATGGCGGCGGTGATGACGAGGGCGGCCGCGATGATCCACCAGGCGGCCAGCGGCCGGGTGACGGCGAGGAGCAGTGGGGCGGTCTGGGCGAGGGTGAGGGCGGCGGCCACCGGCAGCACCAGGCCGTAGAAGTGGCTCAGGCAGACGATCCCGGTGGGGATCAGCACGGCCTGGAGGATGACCGCGACGACGTACGGGATGCGGCGCACCCAGCGTCGGCGGGCGTTCCCGAGCAGCGGGGTCCCGTCCTCGCTGGGGCTGGTCAGGTGCTTGTGCAGGGTGCGCAGTTGACGGGCGGCGAACCTGCGGGCGTCGGCGGGGGTGAGCGTCTTCATCGCGGGCCAGCCTAGGGGGGCGGGCCCGCGTCGGGCGTCGGACTGGAGCGCGAACTTCCGGGGGCTACCCCGGTACCGGGTCATACCCGGGTATCACCCGGGAGGGCGGTCACGGCCGCCAGTGGCCGGCCAGGGCGGGGCCGAGCTGGTCGAGGTGGCGCTCGATGATCGCGACCATGCCCTCGGGGCCGGCCGGTTCCTGTTCGGCGGTCCAGGAGAGGTGGGCGGAGCGCAGCAGGCTGCCGAAGACGGCGGCGAGCACGACCGGGCGCAAGTCGCGGGTCGGGTCCAGTCCCTCGCGTTCGGCGAGCACCTGGACCACCAGCCGTTCCTGTTCGGTGACCCGGCGCAGGTGGGCGGCGAGCAGCGGGGGCGTCGTCTCGATGATCCGGAGCAGTTCGAGGGCGCTGCTGATCGAGCGGGGGCCGGTGGTCTCGGCGTGTCCGAGGTCGCGCCAGGCCTTGACGATCGCGGCGCGCAGGGCCTGCAGCGGGGTCTCCTCGGCGGGGCGCAGGCGCAGGCAGTGGATGAAGTAGTCCTCGGCGTCGGCCATCACGGCGAGGGCGACCTCGTCCTTGTTGGCGAAGTAGCGGAAGAAGGTCCGTTGGGAGACGTCGACGGCGGAGGCGATCTCGTCGACGGTGGTGCGGGCGAAGCCTTGGCTGAGGAAGAGCATGTGGGCGGCCTGGACGAGGGCGTCGCGGGTCTGCTGCTTCTTGCGTTCCCGCAGGCCGGGGGCCCGGTCGGCGTCCGCGGGGGTGGGGTGGGGGGTGCGTGCGGCCATGGCGGGGCCTTCCGGGCGCTGGTGTGGCGGGTGGGAGCACAACTGTAGCGTTCTGACAAATGTCAGTTCGGGTCAGAAGTCATTGTTTGCCGAATGTCAGCTACTGACATAATCTGCCGAAGTGGCGCTCGTCGGCCGGGCACTCGTGGGGACGGGTGGGCTGTCGCAGCGCCACCATCACGTTCCGCTGTCTGACACGCCCCCGGAGGGCCCAGATGAGTCAGTCCGTCGTCAAGAACCCGGAGGCGGACGCACCGCCGCCGTCGAACCCCGGGGGAGGGCTCAAGGGGCACCCCTGGTTGACCCTGCTGACCGTCGCGGTCGGCGTGATGATGGTCGCCCTCGACGGCACGATCGTCGCGATCGCCAACCCGGTGATCCAGGAGAAGCTGAACGCCGCGCCCTCCGAGATCCAGTGGGTCACCAGCGGCTACCTGCTGGCCCTGGCGGTCTTCCTGATCACCGCCGGCAAGATCGGCGACCGCTTCGGCCACAAGACCACCTTCCTGGTCGGCGCGGTCGGCTTCGCCGCCACCTCGGCCGCGATCGGCTTCGCGGGCAACATCCAGACCGTGATCGCCTTCCGCGTTCTCCAGGGCCTGTTCGGCGCGCTGCTCCAGCCGGCCGCGCTCGGCCTGCTGCGCGGGGCCTTCCCGGCCGAGCGGCTGAACATGGCGATCGGCATCTGGGGCGGGGTGATCGGCGCCTCCACCGCGGCCGGGCCGATCGTCGGCGGTCTGCTGGTCGAGCACGTCAGCTGGGAGTCGGTCTTCTTCATCAACATCCCGGTCGGCCTGATCGCGCTGGCGCTCGGCCTGTGGATCCTCAAGGACGTGCGGGCCGAGAACGCCGCCAAGTCCTTCGACCTGCCCGGCATCGCGCTGCTCTCGGTCGGGATGTTCGCGCTGGTCTTCGGCATCATCAAGGCCCCCGAGTGGGGCTGGGGCGACGGCCGGACGCTGCTGTTCCTGGGCGGCGCCGTGGTGCTGATGGTGCTCTTCGCGCTCTGGCAGGGCCGGGCGAAGGAGCCGCTGGTCCCGCTCAGCCTGTTCCGCTCGGTGCCGCTGTCGGCGGGCGTGCTGCTGATGGTGCTGATGGCCTTCGCGTTCTTCGGCGCGATCTTCTTCGTGACCTTCTACCTGCAGAACGTGCACGGGATGAAGCCGGTCGACGCCGGCGTCCACCTGCTGCCGATGACCGGCATGATGATCGTCGGCTCGCCGCTGGCCGGCCTCGCGATCGGCAGGTTCGGCCCCCGGATCCCGATCACGGCGGGCATGCTGATCACCACCGTCGCGATGTACGGCATGTCCACCCTGGACACCGGCTCCGGCACCGGCGTGATGTCGCTCTGGTTCGTCCTGATGGGCCTCGGCATCAGCCCGGTCATCGTCGGCGCCACCGAGGTGATCGTCGGCAACGCCCCGCTGGAGCTGTCCGGCGTGGCCGGCGGGCTCCAGCAGGCCGCGATGCAGGTCGGCGGCAGCCTGGGCACCGCCGTGCTGGGCGCCCTGATGGCCGCCAAGGTCGGCGACGTGCTGCCCGGCAACTGGGCCAAGGCAGGACTGCCGCCGGTTCCCGCGGACCAGGCGGACGGCCTCAAGCAGGCCGCCCAGCTGGGCATCGCCCCGCCGGCCCCGCCCGGCACCCCGCAGCAGGCGGTGGACGCGATGGCCGGCGCGGTGCACCACTCCTTCGTCAGCGGGATGTCGCTGGCCTTCGCGGTGGCCGCCGTGGTGGCCTTCGCGGCCGCGCTGCTCGCCCTGCTGACCCGCCGCGGCGAGAACGACGCGGGCCCGGCGGTGCACATCTGACCGGCTGAGCGCGGACGGCCCCGGACTCCCCACGGAGTCCGGGGCCGTCGTGCTGCCGGGACGGCGTCGGGCCGCCGGGGCCGTGTCGGGCCGCGTCGTACGGCCGGGAACGCCGAAGGGCCGGACCCCCGTGCGGGGATCCGGCCCTTCAGGCGTCAGCGGGTGATCAGGCGTCGCCGCCGGCGGCACCCGGGTCGGCCGCCGCCACGTCCAGCAGCTGGTAGCGGTCGATCGCGTCCTTCAGCGCCGAGCGGTCGATCTTGCCCTGCTTGGCGAGCTCGGTGAGCACGCCCAGGACGACCGACTGCGCGTCGATGTGGAAGAAGCGACGGGCCGCACCGCGGGTGTCGGCGAAGCCGAAACCGTCGGCGCCCAGCGACTGGTACTGGCCCGGCACCCAGCGGGCGATCTGGTCCGGAACGGCGCGCATCCAGTCGGACACGGCGACGAACGGGCCCTCGGCGCCCTGCAGCTTCCGGGTGACGTACGGCACCCGCTGCTGCTCCTCGGGGTGCAGCAGGTTGAACTCCTCGGTCTCCACCGCGTCGCGGCGCAGCTCGTTCCAGGAGGTCGCGGACCAGACGTCGGCCTTGACGTTCCACTCCTCGGCGAGGATGCGCTGGGCCTCCAGGGCCCACGGCACGGCCACGCCGGAGGCGAGGATCTGGGCCGGGATCTGGCCGGCGGTGGCCGGCGCGTACCGGTGCAGACCCTTGAGGATGCCCTCGACGTCCACGTTCTCGGGCTCGGCCGGCATCTTGATCGGCTCGTTGTAGACGGTGAGGTAGTAGAACACGTCCTCGCCGTGCGGGTGTTCGGCGCTGGAGCCGTACATCCGGCGCAGACCGTCCTGGACGATGTGCGCGATCTCGAAGCCGTACGCCGGGTCGTACGCGACGACGCCGGGGTTGGTCGAGGCCAGCAGGTGCGAGTGGCCGTCGGCGTGCTGCAGGCCCTCACCGGTCAGCGTGGTGCGGCCGGCGGTGGCGCCGATCACGAAGCCGCGGGCCAGCTGGTCGGCCATCTGCCAGAACTGGTCGCCGGTGCGCTGGAACCCGAACATCGAGTAGAAGACGTAGACCGGGATCAGCGGCTCGCCGTGGGTCGCGTAGGACGACCCGGCGGCGATCAGCGAGGCGGTGCAGCCGGCCTCGGAGATGCCGTCGTGCAGCATCTGGCCGGTCGGCGACTCCTTGTAGGCCAGCAGCAGGTCGCGGTCGACCGACTCGTAGGTCTGGCCCAGCGGGTTGTAGATCTTCGCCGACGGGAACAGCGAGTCCATGCCGAAGGTGCGGTACTCGTCCGGCGCGATCGGCACGAAGCGGTTGCCGATGCCCTTGTCCCGCATCAGGTCCTTGAGCACCCGGACGAACGCCATGGTGGTGGCGATGGTCTGGTTGCCGGAACCCTTCTTGACCGCCTTGTACGCGTCGTCGCCGGGCAGCACCAGCGGGCGCGGGCGCACCTTGCGGGTGGGCACGTAGCCGCCGAGCTCCTGGCGGCGGTCGTGCATGTACTGGATCTCCTCCGAGTCACGACCCGGGTGGTAGTAGGGCGGGTAGCCCTCGTCCAGCTGCTTGTCGGTGATCGGCAGGTGCAGCCGGTCACGGAAGCGCTTCAGGTCCTCGACCGTCAGCTTCTTCATCTGGTGGGTGGCGTTGCGGCCCTCGAAGTTGGGGCCCAGCGTCCAGCCCTTGACCGTCTGGGCGAGGATGACCGTCGGCTGGCCCTTGTGCTCGCGGGCGGCCTTGAACGCGGCGTAGACCTTCTTGTGGTCGTGGCCGCCGCGACCCAGGTGCTGGATCTGCTGGTCGGTCATGTTCTCGACCATGGCGCGCAGCCGCAGGTCGCTGCCGAAGAAGTGCTCGCGGATGTAGTCACCGGTCTCGGTGGCGTACGTCTGGAACTGGCCGTCCGGCGTGGTGTTCATCTTGTTCACCAGGACGCCGTCGCGGTCCTGCGCGAGCAGCGGGTCCCAGCTGCGGTCCCAGATGAGCTTGATCACGTTCCAGCCGGCGCCCCGGAACTGGGACTCCAGCTCCTGGATGATCTTGCCGTTGCCGCGGACCGGGCCGTCCAGGCGCTGCAGGTTGCAGTTGACCACGAAGGTCAGGTTGTCCAGGCCCTCGCGGGCGGCCAGCGACAGCTGACCGAGCGACTCGGGCTCGTCCATCTCGCCGTCGCCGAGGAAGGCGTAGACCTGCGAGTCGGAGGTGTCCTTGATGCCCCGGTGCTCCAGGTACCGGTTCATCCGGGCCTGGTAGATCGCGCCGAGCGGGCCGAGGCCCATCGAGACGGTCGGGAACTCCCAGAAGTCCGGCATCAGCCGCGGGTGCGGGTAGCTGGACAGGCCGTACGGGGCCTTCGACTTCTCCTGGCGGAACGCGTCGAGCTGCTGCTCGCTGAGTCGGTCCAGCAGGAAGGCGCGGGCGTAGATGCCGGGGGAGGCGTGGCCCTGGAAGAAGACCTGGTCGCCCGACTCGCCCTCGGCGTCCTTGCCGCGGAAGAAGTAGTTGAAGCCGACGTCGTACAGCGACGCGGAGGAGGCGAAGGTGGCGATGTGGCCACCGACGCCGATGCCCGGGCGCTGCGCCCGGGAGACCATGACGGCCGCGTTCCAGCGGGTCGCGTTGAGGATCTTGCGCTCGATCTCCTCGTTGCCGGGGAAGAACGGCTCGTCCTTGGTCGCGATGGTGTTGACGTAGTCCGTGCTGCGCATCTCGGGCACGGCGACGCGCTTCTCGCGGGCGCGCTCGATCAGTCGCAGCATCAGGTAACGGGCACGCTCACGCCCCCGCTCGTCGATGGCCGCATCGAGCGACTCCAGCCATTCCGCGGTCTCCTCGGGATCGAAGTCCGGGACCTGACTCGGAAGGCCGCCAATGATGATCGGGTTGCGATCGGATCCGGAAGCCACGCTGTTCCTTCACTGTCGGTCGAAACTGAGGTGTGTCGCGCCGCCTCCATCGTGCTACCGCGCTCGGAGATCCGTCATCTCTACCGATCGGTAACCGTTCCGCCTGGTGGGCGGAGCGGTCTGGTGGTGCACGTCGCGGGCTTCTTCGTCCGCTCCGGCACCCCCGGGTGTTACGAAAAGAGGTGGTCCGACCTGGTGTCCCGTCCACCCGATGGCGGGTGGCCGGGGTGAGGGCCAACAGGAGACTCTACGCCCGCGTACGCGCGGACCCCGAATGCCGTTCGCATCTCGGGCACACGTACGGCCTGTGGGCCGGGACCACCCGAAGCATCCTTGTCCCATGCAGAGAAGGGCAAATCGGTGTGATTCCCGACACGTCGACCGGCGTGTCCCGGTGCGACACGTCAACCTTTGGGGGGGATCGGGGGTCGGGTACTTGCGCGAACCGCCGCGCCCGTGTGGACTACGGCCACAGCCCCGGCATGGACGCCGGGCCGAATACTGGAGGTTATTCCCGTGAGCGCGACCGCGGACCCCGCGGACAAGTCCAACCCGGCGACCCGTCTCGGCTTCGAAGAGGGCCAGATCGTTCAGGAGCTCGGGTACGACGAAGACACTGACCAGGACCTCCGCGAGGGCATCGAGGAGATCACCGGGACGGATCTCGTCGACGAGGACTACGACGACGTCGCGGACGCCGTCCTGCTGTGGCACCGCGACGACGACGGGGACCTCACCGACGCCCTCGTCGACGCCCTGGAGTACCTGGCAGAGGGTGGTCTGATCTGGCTGCTGACGCCCAAGACCGGTCGGGACGGCCACATCGAGGCCTCCGACATCGCCGATGCGGCGAAGACCTCGGGCCTGTCGCAGACCAGCTCGATCAACATCGTCAAGGACTGGCAGGCCACCAAGCTCGCCACCAAGTCCACGGCGAAGCAGCCCAAGCAGCGCTGAACGGGCCCTGAGCCGCCCGCCGGGCCCCGCCGGAGTTCTCCTCCGGCGGGGCCCGGCGCTTTTGCGGGTGGGGGGTCGGGGGCTGTCGGCTGCCGCCCGCCGGCGTTCGCCGGCGTTCGTCGCTGTTCGCCGCTGTTCGCCGAGGGCGAAACGGTTGGGCCGCCCGACGGAGCGCGTCATCCGTTCGGTCGAACGCAGGTCAACGAATGCGAGGATGTGCCCAGCCGCGCCCGCCGCGCGGCCCGGCCGCGCCGTGCCAGCGCCGCGCGCACGCCGGAGGCGCGTCAGAAAGGTCCCGCTCATGGCCGTCGAGGTCGGCACCCAGGCTCCGGACTTCGAGCTCACCACCCAGCACGGGGAGACGGTCCGGCTGGCCGACTTCCGCGGCGCCAAGCACGTCGTCCTGGTCTTCTACCCGTTCGCCTTCACCGGGGTGTGCACCGGCGAGCTGGGGGCGATCCAGCGCGAGCTGGCCGGGCTGCAGAACGAGGAGGTCCAGGTGCTCGGCGTCTCCTGCGACTCCCAGTTCTCCCAGCGGGTCTTCGCCGACCGCGAGGGCCTGGAGTTCCCGCTGCTGGCCGACTTCTGGCCGCACGGCGAGGTCGCCCGGGCGTACGGCGTGCTGGACGAGCGGAAGGGCTGCCCGCTGCGCGGCACCTTCGTGATCGACAAGGCTGGCACGGTGCGCTGGAGCGTCGTCAACGGCCTCCCGGACGCCCGGGACGAGCAGGAGTACCTGAAGGTCCTCGCCGCCCTCTGAGGCCCGTCGCGGGCCCCGCGGGAGGCCCCGCCCGGCCCGGCCGACCCTCCCGTCCCGCCCGTTCGGCCGTGCGTGCGGGAACCCGGCACTACGCTCGGGCCGTTGGCGGAGTGGGGCGTACGTCCGATTTCGGCGGGCGCGCCCCGAACCGCACCACCGGGGGCACCGACCGTGCCTCCCGATTCTTGGAGGACACGTGGGAGTCAGCCTCAGCAAGGGCGGCAACGTCTCGCTCACCAAGGAGGCCCCCGGGCTCCAGGCCGTCATCGTCGGCCTGGGCTGGGACGTCCGCACCACCACCGGGACGGACTTCGACCTGGACGCCAGCGCGCTGCTCTGCAACGAGCAGGGCAAGGTCGCCTCGGACGGGAACTTCGTGTTCTTCAACAACCTGAAGAGCCCGGACGGCTCGGTCGAGCACACCGGTGACAACCGCACCGGCGAGGGCGAGGGTGACGACGAGGCGATCAAGGTCAACCTGGCCGGCGTCCCCGCCGACGTGCAGAAGATCGTCTTCCCGGTGTCGATCTACGACGCCGAGGGCCTCGGCCAGAACTTCGGCCAGGTGCGCAACGCGTTCATCCGGGTGGTGAACCAGGCGAACAACGTGGAGCTGGCGCGCTACGACCTCTCCGAGGACGCCTCCACCGAGACCGCGATGGTCTTCGGCGAGCTGTACCGCAACGGCGGCGAGTGGAAGTTCCGCGCCATCGGCCAGGGTTACGCCTCCGGCCTGCGCGGCATCGCCCAGGACTTCGGCGTCAACGTCTGAGTCCTCCTGCGGCGCAAGGGAATTGCGCGTTCCTCCCGGGGCGGCCCCGGACCTTTCGAGGTCCGGGGCCGCCCCGGCTTCGTCGGGGCCCGGTGCGCTGCGAGGATGTGAGTTCAGGAAGTTCAGCCGGCCGAAGCGGGCCGGCCGGGGCCGCGGGGGACTAAACCTGTATGGCGCCCCGGGAGAAGCAAGGGAGGAAGAACACCATGGTGGTCACGCTCGCCAAGGGCGGGAACGTCTCGCTCACCAAGGCCGCGCCGAACCTGACGCAGGTCCGGATCGGCCTCGGCTGGTCCGCCCGTTCGACCACGGGCGCACCGTTCGACCTCGACGCGAGTGCCCTGATCTGTGGCGGCGGACGGGTGCTCGGTGACGAGTACTTCGTCTTCTACAACAACCTCAAGAGCCCCGAGGGCTCGGTGGAGCACCAGGGCGACAACCTCGTGGGCGGCGACGACACGGGTGACGACGAGCTGATCCTGGTCAACCTGGAGCTGGTCCCGGCCCAGGCGGACAAGGTGGTCTTCGCGGTCTCGATCTACGAGGCCGAGGCCCGGCTGCAGAACTTCGGACAGGTGCGCAACGCCTACATCCGGGTCGTCAACTCCGTCGACGGCCAGGAGATCGCGCGCTACGACCTGTCCGAGGACGCGTCCTCCGAGACCGCGATGATCTTCGGCGAGCTGTACCGGTACGCGGGCGAGTGGAAGTTCCGCGCGGTGGGCCAGGGCTACGCCTCCGGCCTGCGCGGGATCGCGCTCGACTTCGGCGTCAACGTACAGTAAGGGCGTAAATCGGACTTATCGCACTCGACATCGATCGACGATCAGACGATCAATGGTCAACGACCGAACGATCATGAGAACAGAGGGCAGTGCGGGGGTGACCTGACCGGGCCCGGCCCGGTCAGGCGTCTCGGGACCAGGCCGCCCCCGACACGGCCAGAACCCGAAAGGTAGCCAACTCCCGTGTTCCTCCGCACATTCGGCTGGTCGTTCGCGATCACCGCCCTGGGCCTGATCGCGGCCGGACTGCTCTGGGGAGCCCAAGGCTTCGGCATCGTGCTGATCCTCTCCATCCTGGAGATCTCCCTCTCCTTCGACAACGCGGTGGTCAACGCCACGGTGTTGAAGCGGATGAACCCGTACTGGCAGAAGATCTTCCTGACGGTGGGTGTGCTGATCGCCGTCTTCGGGATGCGCCTGGTGTTCCCGCTGCTGGTGGTCGGCCTCACCGCGAAGCTCAACCCGGCGACGGTCATCGACCTCGCGCTGCACTCCGACCACACCCACGACGGCCTCACCTACGGCCAGTACCTGGAGGCGGCCAACCCGGCCATCGCGGCCTTCGGCGGCGTCTTCCTGCTCATGATCTTCCTCGACTTCGTGTTCGACGAGAAGGAGCACAACTGGCTGGGCTGGCTGGAGCGCCCGCTGGAGAAGGTCGGCAAGCTGGACGCGCTCTCCAGCGTCGTCGCCCTGGTCGCCCTCGTGCTGGCCTCGCGCTTCCTCGCGGCCGAGCACGCCGAAACCGTTCTGCTGGCCGGGGTGCTCGGCCTGATCACCTACCTCGCGGTCGGCGGCCTCTCCTCGATCTTCGAATCGGGCCTGGAGGAGGAGGCCGAGCGCGAGGAGGAGGCCGAGAAGGCCGGCAAGTCGATCCTCCAGGTCGGCGGCAAGGCCGCGTTCTTCCTCTTCCTCTACCTGGAGGTGCTGGACGCCTCGTTCTCCTTCGACGGCGTGGTCGGGGCCTTCGCGGTCTCCAACGACATCTTCCAGATCACCCTGGGCCTCGGCATCGGCGCGATGTACATCCGCTCGCTGACCGTCTTCCTGGTCCGCAAGGGCACCCTGGACGACTACGTCTACCTGGAGCACGGCGCGCACTACGCGATCGGCGCGCTCTCGGTGATCCTGCTGGTCGGGATCAAGTACCACATCCCGGAGATCGTCACCGGCCTGATCGGGGTCGCCTTCATCGGACTGGCCCTGGGCTCCTCGATCCTGCGCAACCGGCGTGCGGGGGCCGGCGAGGAAAAGGAACTGGTCGGCAGCGAACGGTAGTTCGTCGACTGTGCGAAGCGGCCGCCCCCGGGTTCGTCCCGGGGGCGGCCGCTTCGTGTTCGTCCGCTCTGTTCCTGCGGTGGTGCTGCTCCGTCGTGGGCCCTCGGGCCGGGGTCAGCCCAGCTGCTGCTCGATCGCGCGCAGCTTGCGCTCCAGCGAGTCCAGCTTCGGCATCGACAGGGTGTCGTCGTCGGCCGTCAGGTCGATGGTCGAGCTGCGGTAGGACGAGGACAGCGGGTCCGTCGAGCCCGAGGTCGAGGCCGAGCCCGAGGCCGACGAGGTCGAGGACGTCGAGGAGGCCGAGGAGGTCGAGGAGTAGGACGTCGAGGAGTAGGACGAGCCGACGGCGGCACGCGGCCGGTAGCCGGAGTCCAGGGAGGCCGACTCCCGCAGGCCGGCCGAGGCGGACGAGCCGAGCGGGGCGGACGAGCTCGACGGGCTCGACGAGGTGTAGCGGTCCTGCGCGGTGGTGGAGGTGGCCTGGTCGCTCCCAGCGGCTAGGGCAGGCTCCGTAGCGCTCGGGCCGTCTCCGGCCGCCGTGAGCGCGGGCACCTGACGCCCGCCGCGGGCCCGGGAGAGCATGCCGCCCTGGCGGGAGATGGCCTTCAGCTCGGCCCGCTCGCGGCGGTCCGCGGACCGGGCGCGCACCTTGGCGTCCATCTTCGCCTGGCGCTCCTCGCGCACCTCCTCGACCGCCTCGTCCAGGCTGCGGACGTTCTCCAGCAGCATCAGCGACCAGGCCGCGTAGGTCTCGCGCGGGGCGCGCAGCCAGCGGACGATGCGGATCTGCGGCAGCGGACGCGGCACCAGGCCCTGCTCGCGCAGGGCGGCCTTGCGGGTCTGCTTCAGCGCCCGGTCGAACAGGATCGCCGCCGAGATCGACATGCCGGAGAAGAACTGCGGGGCACCGGCGTGGCCGTCGCCGCGCGGGGCGTGCACCCAGTTGAACCAGGCCGAGGCGATCGCGAACACCCAGACCAGCAGGCGGGAGCCGAGCGCGGCGTCACCGTGGCTGGCCTCGCGGACGGCGAGCACCGAGCAGAACATCGCGGCGCCGTCCAGGCCGAACGGGACGAGGTACTCCCAGCCGTTGGACAGGCCCAGGTTCTCGATGCCGAAGCCCACCAGACCGTGGAACGACAGCGCGGCCGCGACGCCGGCGCAGCAGAACAGCAGGGTGTACGAGGAGATGCCGTAGATCATCTCCTTGCGGCGGCGACGCTCCTCGCTGCGCTCCCAGGAGTCGCCGGCCTCGTCCTTCTTCGAGCTCTTGAATCGCAGCGTCGCCATCAGGATGGCGACGAACAGCAGGGCTGCGCCGCCGACGACGGTCCAGACCAGCTGTATGGAGGTCAGGTTCATTGCGGGTCGGGCCTCGGGTTTCCGCAGGGGACAGGTACACGGTGCGACACAGGCGGTCAGGCCCCGTCGTGCGGGCACCGCCTGACGGTTCGTTCGTCACCGCACGGCGTGCCCACCGCGCCCGCGCAGGGGCGGACGGGACACCTGTGCGGCTAGACGATATCGCGTCCGAAGGGGCGGCATGTTACGGGAGGGCGGCTTCCCGGGGCCAATCGACCCACCGGTTCGGGGCACGGCTGCGCGGGAACACCCCGGCGGGGTAGGGAAAGGGGAAGTCCGGGTATCCGTCGGCCGGGTGGATGCCCGATCATGGACCGGCGGATCGTCAGACGGCCGGACCCGGCCGCGGAGGCAGGGGGAGAGGACGGGATGGTCTCGATCTGGGAGTACCTGCGCGGGGACAAGAGCTACACCTTCGACAACCCGGGCGGGCAGCACAAGGTCACGCTCACCAAGTCGGCGCCGCAGCACGCGATCACCGGCTCCGCCGCCACCACCGGCTACCTCTACGTCAACCTGCACTGGACCATGCGCTCCGGCGCCAACCGGCCGAGCACCCGGGACACCGTCAAGCGGTTCTTCAGCCCGCGGATCTTCCGCCCGCTGGAGCCGGACTCGCCGGGGAGCAACGAGCAGCTGAACGTCGACCTCGACCTGGCCTGCATGTACGAACTCTCCGACGGCACCCGGGGCGTGGTGCAGCCGCTCGGCGAACTCTTCGGCGACCTCCGGGAAGCGCCGTACATCAAGCTCAGCGGCGACGACCAGTACGGGGCGCCGTCCGGCGAGACGATGTACGTCAACCTGGAGAAGAAGGACAAGTTCAAGCGGCTGCTGATCTTCGTCTACATCTACGACGGCACCCCGGCCTTCGAGCAGACCCACGCGGTGATAACGATCGTGCCGCAGACCGGGCCGCGGATCGAGATCAAGCTGGACGAGCGGGCCCGGGCGGCGCGCTCCTGCGCGGTGGTGCTGATCGAGAACGGCGGGGACAACCAGCTGACGGTGCGTCGCGAGGTGCGGTACGTCAACGGGTTCCAGGCGGACATCGACCGGCTGTACGGCTTCGGGATGCAGTGGCAGCGGGGGTACAAGGGGCAGCAGCCGGGGGGCGGGGACTGAGCTCCCCCGGCTCGGGCGGGGCCCTACCGGGTGTGGGCGGGCCCTACCGGGTGTGGGCTCGGTGGGGCTTCGGTGTCGGCTGCTCGGTGGGGCCCTGGTGTCGGCTGCTCAGTGGGGCTGGAACTGCGGGCCCTGCGGGGGCAGTGCGAACTCCTCGCCGGTCGGCGCCGGTGCCGGTGCCGGTGCCGAGGTCGGGGGCTGCGGCGGGACGGGCGGCTGCTGACCGGTGCCGGGCTGCTGCTGGTGCGGGTAGCCGTAGCTGCCGGGGTGCGGCTGCTGGTGCGGCGCCTGGGGGTAGCCGTAGCCGGTGCCCGGCTGGGGTTGGGGCTGCGGCGGGTAGGGCTGGTTGGGCTGCGGGTAGCCGTAGCCGGTCGCGGGCTGGGGCTGCTGCGGGTAGCCGTACCCGGTGCCGGGCTGCTGCTGGGGTTGGTGCTGCGGCTGGTGCGGCGCCTGGGGGTAGCCGTAGCCGCCCGGGCGGTGCGCCGGCGGCGCGGGCGGGGCTTGCGGGGCCGGGGGGACGTTCGGGGGCACGGTGGGCGGGGCCACCGGCGGGGGGGGGGTCGACGGTGCGGCGGGCGGTGTGGTGGCCGGGCCGGTCGCGGCGGGCGCGGACGCGGACGCGGACGCGGGAACGGGCGCGGGCGTCGAGGTCGGAGCCGGGGCGGCGGGAGTGGCCGGGGACTGCGCCGGGGGCTGGGCGTGCGGGACGGCCGGAGTCAGCGTGAAGGTGCCGGGCTCGGGCCGGGTCTCGGAACGCGGGTCGGGCAGCGGGGTGGCGCTGGCGCGCGGGTCGACCGCGCCGGTGGGCGTCGCGGTGGTGGCGGACGCGGGGGCCGCCGGGGCTGCCGGGGCAGCCGGATCCTCCGCCTCGTCGTCGACGGTGATGCCGAAGTCGGTGGCCAGGCCGATCAGCCCGGAGGTGTAGCCCTGGCCGATCGCCCGGAACTTCCAGCTCCCGTTGCGCCGGTAGAGCTCGCCCGCGACCAGCGCGGAGACGTTCTCGGCGTCGGCGATCGCGAACTCGGCCAGCGCGGGCGCGCCTTCACCGCTCGCGGTGTCGAACAGCAGCAGCCGCAGCCCGGGGACGGCGCGGAACGGGCCGCCCTCGGAGGATCCGGCCAGCACCACCCGGTCCACCTCGGCGGGCAGCTTGGCGAGTTCGACCTCGACCGTGTCGATGATCTCGGCGCCGCCGGAGGTGTGCTGCTTGGGCAGGTGGCGCACCATCCCGGAGGGGTGCCGCGGCTGGTTGTAGAAGACGAAGTCGGCGTCCGAACGGACCTTGCCGTTGGCACCGAGCAGCAGCGCGGATGCGTCCACGTCCGGCGCACCGGGCGTGGCGCTCCAGCGCAGCACGGCGCGGACCGCCGCCGCCGGCAGTGCGATGTTGGCGCCCTTGGCCATCACGTGCGTCATAGCGGACCATCCTGCCTGTTCGCCACCCCTTCGGACAACGTGACCGGGACCGTCGGTGCGGGGGCGGACTTTGCCAAGAATTGCGCCGGATCGAGGTTTGCGGGCGGGGTCCGTCCGATCGTCGGGTGACGGGTCCGAGCGGACCCGGCGCGTTCCGTGACCCGGACCGGACGTTCCGGGCGTCGGACCGGACGTCGGACCGGAGGTCGGACCGGACGTTCCGGGAGTCATACCGGATGTTCCGGGAGTTCAGTGCCCCGACGCCGGGAACGGCCGGAAACCGTTCGTACGATGGGCGTTCGATCAGGTCTCCGGGGGCCGGCTCCGGGGCCGGTGGGGGAGTCCGTCCGCGGTGTGACCGGGTGGGACCGGGTACGACCAGGTGGGACCGCGGGCCGGGGGCCGACCATCCCGAGGAGGGCACCTTGCGCCATTTCGGCCACCTCGCCGACGACGTCCGCTCCCGGCTGTTCCTGGAGCAGCCGCGGACGTTCACCGCGCGGAGCGAGCCCGCGGTGCTCGCCACCGCCCTCGGCGGCACCCTCTACAGCCCCGCCACCAGGCCCGTCCTGGCCGCCGACATCCGGAAGCAGGCCGCGCGGGGCGTGGTCTCGATGGTGCTCTGCCTGGAGGACGCGATCGCCGACCACGAGGTGGACGCGGGCGAGCGGAACCTGATCGAGCAGCTGACAGACCTGGTCAATGATTTCACCGACTCGACACAGGAACACCCCCTTCTCTTCATCAGGGTCCGCGCCGCCGAGCAGATCCTCGACCTGGCCGAACGGCTCGGTCCGGCCGTCGGACTGCTGAGCGGCTTCGTGCTGCCCAAGTTCACCCCGCAGAGCGGCGGCGCCTACCTGACCGCCCTCGCCGCCGCGGAGGCCGCCGCCGGGCAGCGGCTGTTCGCCATGCCCGTCCTGGAGTCGCCCGAACTCGCCCACCTGGAGACCAGGCGCGCCCACCTCCTCGGCATCGCCGAACTGCTCGCCGACCACCGTGAACGGGTGCTCGCCGTGCGGCTCGGCGTCACCGACCTCTGCTCCGCGTACGGGCTGCGGCGCTCGCCCGACCTCACGGCGTACGACGTGGCGCTGGTCGCGGCGGCGATCGGGGACGTGGTCAACGTGCTCGGCCGGGCGGACGGCACCGGGTACACCGTGACCGGACCGGTCTGGGAGTACTTCCCGGTGCAGGAGCGGATGTTCAAGCCCCAGCTGCGCCGCACCCCGTTCGCCGCCTCGGCCGGCACCGCCCGGGCCTCCGGCGAGGAGGTCCGCCGCCGGATCATCGAGCACGACCTGGACGGCCTCATCCGGGAGATCGAACTCGACCGCGCCAACGGCCTGCTGGGCAAGACCTGCATCCACCCCAGCCACGTCCCGGCCGTGCACGCGCTCTCCGTGGTCACGCACGAGGAGTACTGCGACGCCCGCGACATCCTCCGACAGGAGCAGGGCGGCGGCGGGGTACTGCGCTCGGCGTACACGAACAAGATGAACGAGGCCCGGCCGCACCGGGCCTGGGCGGAGCGGGTGCTGCTGCGGGCGGAGGTCTTCGGGGTCGCCCGGGAGGACGTGAGCTTCGCGGAGCTGCTGTCGGCCTGTCTGTGCGGCTGACGGCTGTGGCTGTGGCCGTGGTCGTGGCGGCTGATCGCCCTGCGAACCGACCGGACGGCGTGCGTGAACCGGCCGACCGACGCGGGTGAGACCGACGAGCACCCGAGACCCGAGACCCGAGCACCCGAGCACCCGAGAACCCGAGACCCGAGACCCGAGCACCATCGAAGGCGGGACCAGCAGTGAAGAGAGCAGTACAGCAGAGCACGTGGACCGGGCGCTGGGTCGCCGAGCGGGCCGGGGTGGCGCTGACCGGGTCGGAGCGGCTGCCCGAACTCGTCGGCCTGGCCCTGCGCTCCGGCAACCCCAGGCGCGCCCACCTGCTGGTCTCCAGCGTGCTCGGCAAGCACGTCCCGCAGCGGCCCGCCGTGGTGCACGGTGCCGGGCTCGAACTCGGCCGCAGGGTGCGCGAGTTGCTCGGCCCCGAGGCGGCCGCGCGGGCCGTGGTGCTGGGCTACGCGGAGACGGCCACCGGCCTCGGTCACAGCGTCGCCGACGGCCTGGACGCGCCCTACCTGCACTCCACCCGCCGTCCCGTCCCCGGGATCCCGCCGCTCGGTGGCTTCGAGGAGGAGCACTCGCATGCCACCGGACACCTGCTGCTCCCCTCCGACCCCCAACTCCTGAGCGGCGACGGCCCGTTGGTGTTGGTCGACGACGAGCTCTCGACCGGCCGGACGGTCCTGAACACCCTCCGTGAACTGCACGGCCGCCACCCGCGCGACCACTACCTGGTGGTCACCCTGGTCGACCTGCGCTCGGCCGAGGACCGGCGCCGGCTGGCCGCGGCTGCCGCCGAACTCGGCGTCCGGCTGGACGTGGTGGCCACCGCGAGCGGTGGCGTCGCCCTGCCCGAGGACATCGTGGCGCGCGCCGAGCGGCTGATCGCCTCGGTGCCCCCGGCCGCCCCGCCCCCGGCGGCCGACCCGGCCCCGCTGGTCCGGGTCGGACTGGACTGGCCCGCCGGACTGCCGGACGGCGGCCGGCACGGCTTCACCGCGCGGGACCGCGAGCGGCTCGACGCCGTACTGCCCGCTCTGGCGGGGCAGTTGGCGGCGGCGTTGGAAGCGGATGCGCCGGGTGTGGAGGCGTCCGTTCCCGCGGGTGCGGCGGCGGAGCGGGTGCTGGTGCTCGGTTTCGAGGAGCTGATGTACGCGCCGCTGCGGCTGGCCGAGGCGCTCGCCCAGCGGCTCGGTGGCGACCGCGTCCGCTACTCCACCACCACCCGCTCGCCCGTCCTCGCCGTGGACGACCCCGGCTACGCGATCCGCACCCGGCTCGCCTTCCCCGCCCACGACGACCCCCAGGACGGCAGCTCGCGCGAGCGCTACGTGTACAACGTCGCCCCGGGCGCCGACGGGGTCCGCCGCTTCGACGCCGTGGTGCTGGTGGTGGACGACGTAGCCGACACGCCGGCCCTGCACCAGGGGGAGTACGCGCTGCTGCGCCAGCTGCGGCAGGTCACCGGCCGGGTGGTCCTCGCGGTGCTGCCCTCGCACCGGCCCGCGCAGGCGCAGGCGCCTTCGGAGGCACCTACGGAGTCGCCTTCGCAGGTGCCCGCGCAGCCGTCGTCGGGCCGGCCGTCGCTGCCCGCCCCGCTGTACGGACCGGCCTTCTCCTCGTACCGGCCGGAGGAGGTGGCCTGGCTCCTCAAGGACCTCTCCGCCGTCCCGCTCGAAGCCCCCACCGAGGAGCGCGAGGAGGCCGTCCAGAACGGCGGCGCCCACTACGCCGAGTCGCTGCCGGTCGAGTACACGCCGAGCCCCGAGTACCAGGAGCTGTTCCACCGGGCGCTGCACGGCTCCGCCGAACGGATCGCGCTGGCCGTCGGCACCGTCGCCGAGACGCTGCTGCGCGAGCGCGGCCCCGGCCTGGTGCTCGCCTCGCTGGCCCGGGCGGGAACGCCGGTCGGCATCCTGGTCCGCCGCTGGCTGGCCTTCGCCCACGGCCTGGACGTACCGCACTACGCGGTGTCGATCGTCCGCGGCCGGGGCATCGACCGGGTCGCCCTGCGCTACCTGGCGGCCCACCACCGGGCGGCCGACGTGGTGTTCGTGGACGGCTGGACCGGCAAGGGTGCGATCACCCGCGAACTCACCGCCGCGCTGGCCGACACCGGCTTCGACCCGGACCTCGCGGTGCTCGCCGACCCCGGCCGCTGCGTCCGGACGTACGGCACCCGGGACGACTTCCTGATCCCCTCCGCCTGCCTCAACTCCACGGTGTCCGGGCTGGTTTCACGCACCGTGCTGCGGGCCGGGCTGATCGGCCCCGAGGACTTCCACGGGGCCAAGCACTACGCCGAGCTGGCCGGTGGCGACGTCTCGGAGGACTTCCTCGCCGCGGTGTCCGCCCGGTTCGGGGCGGTCCGGTCTCATGCGGTCGAGCAGGCCGGCCGACTGGCCGCCGACCCGGACCGCACGCCCGACTGGGTCGGCTGGGCCGCCGTGGAGCGGATCAGCGCCGAGTACGGGATCGACGACGTCAACCTGGTCAAGCCGGGGGTCGGCGAGACCACCCGGGTGCTGCTGCGCCGGGTGCCCTGGCGGGTGCTGGCCCGGCGCGGCGTCGGCGCCGACCTCGACCACGTCCGGCTGCTCGCCGCGCAGCGCGGGGTCCCGGTCGAGGAGGTGGACGAACTGCCGTACAGCTGCGTGGGGTTGATTCACCCCCGGTACAGTCGGGGGGCGACGGGCGCGAGCGGGCGGGCCGTGGCGGCTGCCCCGACGGTGGGGAGGGAGTCCTGATGGCCGGTGCTACGGGCCCTGTCGGTGGCCCTGATGCCGCCGCCGACGTGCTGGTGGCCAGTGACCTGGACCGTACGCTCATCTACTCCGACCGGGCCCTGGCCCTGTCCGGGCCGGACCACCTGGCGCCACGGCTGCTCTGCGTCGAGCTGCTGGACGGGCGGCCGCTGTCCTACCTGACCGAGCGGGCCGCCGCCCTGCTGGCCGAACTCGGCCGCCGGGCCCGCTTCACCCCCGCCACCACCCGGACCGTCGAGCAGTACCGGAGGGTCAACCTGCCCGGCCCGCGGCCGACGTACGCGATCTGTGCGAACGGCGGCCAGCTGCTGGTCGACGACCGACCCGACCCGGACTGGCGCCGCGAGATCACCGCGCGGATCGCCGCCGGCTCGGCGCCGCTGGACGAGGTGGTGCACCGGCTGGCGCTGAGCGCCGACCCGGAGTGGACCCACAAGCGGCGGATCGCCGACGAGCGGTTCGTCTACCTGGTCGTCGAGCGCGACCGGCTGCCCGGTGGCTGGCTGACGGAACTGACCGGCTGGTGCGCCGAACGGGGCTGGCGGATCTCGCTGCAGGGCCGCAAGGTGTACGCGGTGCCGCAGCCGCTCACCAAGAGCGCCGCGCTCGCCGAGGCCGTCCGGCGCAGCGGCGCCGGCACCGTGCTGGCGGCGGGGGACTCGCTGCTGGACGCCGACCTGCTGCTCGCCGCCGACGCCGGATGGCGGCCGGGGCACGGCGAACTGGCCGACCGCGGGTGGACCGCCCCCGGCGTCACCGCCCTCCCGGAGGTGGGGGTGACGGCGGGGGAGGAGATCGTCCGCCGGTTCCTCGCCGCCGTCCCGGCCCCGTCCGTCTAGCCGGGCCCTAGCCGCAGCACCCGCCGCCGCAGCAGCCGCCCCCGCTCGGGGCCTGCTGCGGCGCGCCGCCGGCCGCGCCGGTGACGGCGACGGTGGACAGCAGTTTCACGGTGTCCGGGTGGCCCTGCGGGCAGACGGCGGGGTCGTTGGCCTGCGCCATCGGGCGGCGGAGCTCGAAGGTGGCGCCGCAGGAGCGGCAGCGGAAGTCGTAGCGTGGCATACCGGCAGGGTACCGAGCGCCGGTCGCCTCAGCGCTGTTGGCCGAGATCTCCGCGGATCATGCCGATCACCCGGGCCGCCGTCTCCCGTACCGCCGCCAGCTCCGTCAGGAAGTGCCAGTAGTCAGGGTGCCGGCCGGCCGCCTGGAGGGTCGCCAGCGCGCGGTCCAGCCGGGCCACCGCCTCGTCCAGCGGGGCGGCGTGCCGCGGGTCCGGCGCGGTGCGGCCCGCCATCGCGAGGCGCTGGGCGTCCCGTACGGCGAACCGGGCCCGCTCCACCTCCCGGGTCGGGTCGTGCTGCACCTCGTTCAACTGCCGCAGCCGGTCGTTCACGGCGACCACCGAGCCGTCCGCGGTGTCCAACAGCGCGCGGACCGTACCGATCGCCGCCGTCGCGTCCGCCCAACGCTGCTCGTCCCGGGCCCGGGCGGCCTCCGCGAGCTTGCGCTCGGCGGCCCGGCCGGCCTCGGCGACCTGCTCCGGCACCCGCTGGAGGTCCTGCCAGCAGGCGGTGCTGAACCGGCGGCGCAGCTCGCTCAGCGCGGGATCGACCGTCGCCGCCTTGGTCTCCAGCGCCTGGATCCGGGTCCGCAGGCTGGACACCCGCCGGTCCAACTCGCGGGCCCGCTCGGGCAACTGGGCGGCGTCCGCGGTGATCGCCTCCGCCCGCCGCCGGACCTCCTCGGCCCGGTGCAGCGTCGCCGCCACCCCGTGCCGCGCCGCACCCTCGTTCAGCCGCCCCAGCTCCGGCGCCAGCTCGGCCAGCCGGGCGGCCAGGTCGTCGGCCCGCAGCCCCGCGCCGCGCACCTCGTCCAGCGTCGTCGTCGCCCCGAGCAGCGCGCGCTTGGCCTGCTCGACGGCCGGGGTGACCCGCATCAGCTGCTGCTCGGCGTGCTGCAGGACGGGCTGGAGGCGGCGCAGGAAGTCCGACAGCTCGGCCCGGGCGGACCGGAGCTGACCCTGCACGTCCGCCAGCAGCCGACGGGCCTGCGCGGCCGAACCGGCGTCCAACTCCTCACGGTCCAGATCGTGGGCGTCCAGCGCGGCCAGGTAGTTCACCGTGACCTGCTCCACCCGGCCCGAGATCGCCGGCAGCTCGGCCAGCGCCCGCTCCGCCGCCACCCCCTCCTCGGCGGCTCGGACGGTCTCCACCGCCAGCTGCAACTCGCGCTGCGTCTCGTCCAGCTCGTAGAACGCCTCCTGCGCCGCGGCCCGCGCCTCCCGGGCCTCCGCCCGCACACCGTCCCCGCCGCCCCGCCGCCCCCACCAGCCACCACTGCCCGCCGACGCCAGCACCACCGCCCCCAACGCACCCGCCAGCACCACCGGCAACACCAGCGCCTCGCCCAGCGCACTCCCCGCCCGCCGCCCGCTCCCGCCGGCCACCGCCACTGCGCGCTCCCTGCTCCGACCCGGCTGATCCGCGCCCATTCTCCCCGATCCCCCCTCCCCACCGGCACCCCGGCCCTCGCCCGGCGCCACACCAGCTCCCAGGACCAGGTACCCTGGGCACTCGTCGTGCGCCCACCGGGCCACGCCGGGGGCGCGTAGCTCAGTGGTAGAGCGCTGCTCTTACAAAGCAGATGTCGGCGGTTCGAAACCGTCCGCGCCCACACATAACGGACATATTTTCGGGTCGAAACGGACAATCGGGGCGCGTATTCTTTGCCCTCGCGCTTGTGGCAACGTTGGCCCTTGTTCTGTATCGCCGCAGGTCAGAGCCACTTTGGTGCTCATGATGACAGCTGCCCCCAGAAGGCGGGACTCAGGCCCGCATCAGGGCTTCTCGTTGGAGAGACAGCAGGTCAGGGTAGGTCTTCTGGTCAATTGACCGCTCTGTGCGACCTCTGCTCACACGGACTGCGGGTCGTCCCTCTGGCCCTATGTGAAGTCGCAGGTCAGGCTGGGTGCAACCGAAGGTGCGGGAGCCTCCAGCACACATTCAGCACACACGGCAAAAACCGATCACGGCGACTCCGGCACCTGTTGCGGTGCTGGCTTGCTGTCCTAGCCGACGCCCTCTTGCCGACCGCGATACCACTGCCCTGCCGGCCGCCTCCCCGAGCGCACCTGACCCGCCCTCATGGCAGCCCTGTGCCGCGCTGAGACCGCCGGCCCACGGGGCCGCCGCGATGCTGCGCCAGCGCCGCTCACCATCGCCGACAGCCTCAGCCAGGGGAACCTCTCGGGGAACTGGGGAACCGGGGGGCCGGACAGCCCCGACGCCCGGAGTATCGGCCGACTCCGTCCGGCCCGGGCCACCGGCCGCGCAACCGGCACCCGAAGATCACACAGGTAGCCTTGCCATCGCCCTCGAACCGGATTGGAATTCGGTCGGGGCCGGCAGGGCTCTGGTTGGGTCACTACGGGCAGCAGTGGCTGCGACGCCGCTGGAAATGCTGGTCGGGCACGACCCGCCAGTGTTGCACCGGCCTGTCAGTGCACAGCAGCGCTTCGCACGGTTCGAAGAACGGATCCGCCTGCGCGGGCGGGAGTCGGAGGCGATTGTGGCCCTGCTGCCAGTGAATCGGCCGTGGGCGGTGGGGTCGGCGGCCCGGGCAGCAGGGTGCGCGCGGAGCCCGGCGTCGGGCTCGGGATCAGTAGGAGTACTTGGACGGTTGCCCGGTGGGTACGACGTCGTCTACTCGGTATTCGGGGCCGTTGACTTCGCCGACCCTCGCCTGCTGCTGCTGCTGCCGGCCGCCGCCCGCGCCCTGCGTCCCGGCGGCCTGTTCGCCGCCACCACGCTGGGCCACTACCTCGGCGGTGCGCCGGCCGAGGTGGCATCGACTACTCCTTCTACGGTGCCGCAGGAGGCTGCGGCGAGGCGGGCTACCACCTTGGCAACTTCCCCAAGGCTGAACTGAGCGTCACCTCGCTGATCGGCTACAACAACTGCAGCGCCGTCCAACTGTGGTCGAACCTCGGCCTGGAGAAGACCACGGACCTCCCGACCCCCGATCTGGGTGCGGGCTTCAACGACAGCGTCCGCGAACTCCGGGTCTTCCACCGCTGAATCGGCGCCCTGTGGTGCGGAGCCGGCTCCGGGCCGCACCACCCGACCGCGCGCGAGGGCCCGGTCAGAGGACGAGGGTGACTCCCACGTTCCGGCGCCACGGCACGGGACGGTGAACGCGTTGCCGCCGACGTCGCCCATCAGGCACAGGCCCGTGGCGGCGTCCTGCAACTGGAGGGGTAACTCGTGGGCTCGTCTACCTTCTCCTGTTTCGCAGAGTGATCTGCCTGAGAATCACCGGTGGACCGTCGTACACCGGCCCTGAAGTCCACTTTCCGTCCGCTCACGAACTGGCGAGACTTCTGCCCACTGCCGGACACACCCTCAGAGAGTAGGGACAGGACCGGATGTACCGGAGAATCCGCCTGCTCTCCCGGCATGTGATGGAAGGAATCAGGAACCGTGCGTACTCATCTGCGGATGGCCGCTGCCACCGTCGTCGCCACCGCTGCGCTGACGGCGGCCGCACCGCTCGCCATGGCGGCCCAGCCCCGTTCCGGCGCCCCGGTGCCGGCCGCCGTCTCGGTGGCCGACGGCGCGGCCGTTGAGCTCAGCGCTGCCGAACTCGCCGAGATCCGGCTCCTCTCCGAGGAGATCGTGCGGGACGCCCAGCAGGAGAACGCCGCCGCGTCGGGTGTCTCCGGGTTCAGCGCCAAGGGCGAGGCGGGCAAGAAGCTCATCGGCCTGCTCAAGAAGTCGCCCGGGCTCTTCAAGGGCGCGATCTCCAAGGCGAAGGAGGGCAAGAGCGCCTTCGACAGCTGGATGAAGAACCAGAACTGGGCCGTCCGGGCCGCCTGGTGGGCCCTGAGCAGCAGCACCCAGACCTGGGTCCTCGAAGAGCTGATCAAGATGGTTCCGTAGGCGGCGGCCGGTGCCTGCCTCCCCCGGCTCCTGCCTGGGGGAGGGGCAGGCACTCCGTGACGGATTCAGGACAGGAACGGAGAAGGTGGAGAGAGTGGCAGACCGAGAAGCGCAGCGAGGACCGCAGCGGTCGGGTTCAACCGTGGTCGACAAGTTCTTCGCGGTTCCCATGGCCCTGCTCGCCGTGACGTTCCCCCTGTTCAAGTTCGGCTCCGAGAGTGTCCGCAACGGTATCGGCTGGCCGTGCCTCGGGGTCGGGCTCGTCCTGACGGTCACGGGACTGCTTTTCTGCGCGCGGTCACGACGCAGTCCCGGCCCGGGCGGGATCAGCTGCCTCGTCGCGGCCGCGGTCATCGGTTCGCTCGCCGTCGTCCGCTACGGCCTGCCGCTGTAGTGCGCCACCCGACTCGCCCGACAGGCCGTGTCCGTCCAGGCCCTCGCCTGCCGGCGGCTGGTTCCACCTGTCTGCCGGAGGAGTTCCGGCACCGGCCGTTGCGGCCTCGCCAGGGGATCGATCGGGTGCGATCGGCTATCCTCTGGGCGGCGCACCGGGTTCGCGGCGCCGGGACGGGTGCCACACGATCGCCCGGACCCGACGGAACGGCACGGCAGGGGCGGGGCCAGGCGTGATACGGGTTGTGGTGGTGGACGACGAGGCACTGGTCCGCTCGGGCTTCGCCCTGATCCTGAACGCCGCCGAGGACATCGAGGTGGTCGCCGCGGTCCCCGGAGGGCAGGCCCTGGCGGCCGTTGCTGCGGGTGCACCGGACCTCGTGCTGTTGGACGTCCGGATGCCGGACGTCGACGGCCTGACCCTCCTGGGTCAGCTGAGGAGTCTTCCCGAACCGCCCGTGGTGGCGATGCTGACCACCTTCGACTCCGACGAGTACATCGCCCAGGCCCTGCGCCGGGGCGCGTGCGGCTACCTCCTCAAGGACACGGACCCTGACGATCTGGCCCCCCTCGTCCGGTCCCTCGTCAGGGGCGCCGTGGTGCTGGCTCCGAAGATCGTCCCCGCGGTGGTCGACGGCTACCTGCGCCACCACCACGACCCGGGACCCGACACCGAGCGGGCCGCCGGACTCAGCGAGCGCGAGCGCACCGTCCTGCTGCTCCTGGCGCAGGGCCTGTCCAATATCGAGATCGGCCGGCAGCTTCACCTGAGCACAGGCACCGTCAAGGACCACGTCAGCGCGTTGCTGGCCAAACTCGTGGTCACCAACCGCGTCCAGGCCGCGCTGTGGGCGCAGCGAGCCGGTCTGCTCGACGAGGACACGGCCCCGTGAGTGCGGCCGGGCGTGTCGGGCGTGCCGGGGCATGGTTGCAGGACGCGTGGCCGTTGCCGCCGTGGGCGGTGGACGGCCTGCTGGTGGGTGCCGCGCTGGTCGATGCCGTGGTGTGTGCCCAGCGGGTGCTCTTCGTGGGTGGGGGCCAGCCGCACACGGTGGTCTACCTGGATCCGGTGTCGGTGGGTCTGGGCGCTGCGGCCGCGTTCGCGCTGCTGCTGTTGCGCAGGCGGTGCCCGGTCCTGCTGCTCGTCCTGCTGCTCCCGGTGATGGTCGTGACGATGCACTACCACCTGGTCGCTGTGCTGGTGGCGGTCTTCACGCTCGCGGAGCGCTCGCTGCGGGGCGCGGTGGGCGGCGCGGTGGCGTATGTGGTCGTGGCCAATCTCTACGAGTTCTACCGGGTGTCCCGGCTTCCGGCGGACCCCCTGGCTGGCCCGTCGTTCTCCCTCTACGAGTTGGAGGGAACGGTCTTCGCCGCCTGTGCGATGGTCGCCCTGGGGCGGCTGGTGAGTAGCCGCAGAGAGCTGGCCTGGAGCATGGCGGAGCTGTGCGAAGCCCAGGAGCATCAGCGAGAGCTGCACGCGCAGGCGGTGCTGGCACGCGAGCGTACGCAGTTGGCACGGGAGATGCACGACGTTGTCGCACACCAGGTCAGCCTGATCGCCGTACGGGCCGGCGCTCTCCAGGTCGGCTCCGACAGTGCCGACACCCGGGAGGCCGCCCGTACGATCCGCAAGCTCAGCGTCACCACGCTGGACGAACTGCGGCACATGGTTACCCTGCTGAGGGCCTGCGGCAGTCAGGACACCGAGATCACCCCCCAGCCCACGGCGGCGCAGCTCGCGGACCTGGTGTCGGGCAGCGGCCTGGACGCCCGTCTGGTGGGCGAGGTCCCCGAGGACGCCAGCGCGACCGTGCAACGGGCCGTTTACCGGATTGTCCAGGAGGCCCTGACCAACGTGCGCAAGCACGCCTGCGGCGCGAGCGCGGTGGTTGAGGTCCGTCAGCCGGGATCGGGACTGGAGGTGACGGTGACCAACACGCCCGCGACCAGTGCGGGGCTGCGGCTACCCGGCTCCCGCACCGGAATCGTCGGCCTGCGGGAGCGGGCCGAGAACCTCGGCGGCACCCTGACCAGTGGCCCCACCCCCGATGGCGGCTACCGCGTCCACGTCGCACTGCCCGAGCGTCGGCACTGAACGTCGGCACTGAACGTCGGCCCGCAGGCGTTGCGCGGGCGCACCCGCGAGGCCCGCCACCCGGCCGGAGAACACTGGCCGACCGGCGGGGCGGGTCCAGCCGCCCGGATCCGGGTCCGGCGCCTTCCGGCCGCCTACGATGAGTGAGCGCAGCACGACCGCCGGGCGCGAGAGGCGGTGCGGTGGCCGCACTCGCCCGTCTTTCCCGCACAACGTCCCCTCTCCTCGGTTCGCCAGGGCTCGGGTGCGTGTCCTCGATGAACGGAATACCGCACCGATGAGCCGACCCGGGCCGCCTGTTCCCGCAGTCTGCCCGTGCAACCCGGCCACGTTTACGGCCCTGTCGCTCCCGCGTGACCTGTCCGCCCTCACGGAGCGGGAGGCCACCGTCCTCCTGCTGCTGGCTACGGGGCTGGGGAACCTCTCCATCGCCGTGCGCCTGGGGATTACCGAACGTACCGTCAAGAAGCACGTCTCGAACCTCTTCGAGAAGCTCGGGGTACGGTCGCGTCTGGAGGCCGCCCTGGTGGCAATCCTGGAACACGACCAGCTCTGCCCTCGGGGGGCGGCGGCCTGAATCAGCGCCGGGCCTTCGCGCACAGGCCCCGCCGTCCCCACCGCTCGTACGGCCTGGAACTCGGTCGGACGACCATCGTCCACGTCGGCTGACCCGTCCCGGGGCTCCAGTCGTGCGCCCCTGCTCAGTATCCTCTCGGAACGGTGCTGTCCTGCCGTCGCTCAAACGCTGGGCTGAGGGGCCGGCTTGGCGCCCGCACCGCTTCGGGTCTGGACCGCAAGGGGCGTGCCACGGATCGCGTACCGAGATCGGATGTACCGGCTGCCGATCTGTCTTTGCTCGTCCCGCTCGGCGCCGTCCGCCACCGCTTCGGTGGCGGACGGCCGCACAGAGGCCGTGACCGTGGTGCAGCCCCGTCCGAGGGTGGACGGGGGCCGGCTCACGTCGAGGATCGACCTCAGGCGTTGGCGCAGACGTTGCCGTAGGCCGGGTCGAAGATGCTGACGACGCCCACGGTGCTGTTGCCGCAGCGGTTGACCTCGACGCTCTCGGGGATCTGGATCTGGTTGCCGGAGAGGACGCCCGGGGATCCGGACGCGACGCCCTTGGCGGTGGAGCTGCGACGGCTGCCGGTGCTGGTGACGACGGGCAGGTTCTCCTCCTCACCGGCCTGCTCGGCCGCGAGGAGGTGGCCGCCGTCCAACAGCCCGCCGTGCTCCACCGTCGTCAGGCCCATCGCCTCAAGCGCCGCCTTGATGTCCGACGAGTCGCCGCGGACGCCGAGGGCGCGTCGGACACGGACGGCGAGCGCGCCGGATCGGCGGTGGTCGGGACGGCGAGCACCGCCAGCGAAAGCACCGCCGCGACCAGCGCGTCGGCGCCCACCGGCACAGAAGGCCCGCAGCGATCATGCTGCGGGCCTTCTGGCATCTCGGGCTGAGATCCGTGGTGTTGCTTGAGCAGCCGGTCCAGGGGGTCGAGGGCCTTGTGCTGGGTGGGTGTGGGGGTGGGTCAGTGGCGGGTTGGGGTGGTGCCGGTCATGGTGAAGCGGGGGGAGCATTGTTCGGCGGAGGGGTTGTTGGCGTTCCGGACGCAGATCCACACCGTGTAGCCGGTGGCGGGGAGGGGGCTCGTCTTCGTGGCGCCCCAGGAGGCGCGGAAGGTGTAGGTGAAGCCGTCGCTGCGGGAGAGTTCGGCGACGCAGCTCTGGTTCAGGGAGGTGTTGAGGACGCCTGCGAGGGAGCCGGAGCCGTTGTCGTCGAGCCAGGCGGAGCAGGCGGCGTCGTTGCCCAACCAACTGGTGTCCGCCTCGGAGCCCTTGACCTGGGCGGGGTCGTCGCTGCCGTTGATGCCGCTGATCGAGGAGGAGGTGAGGGTGGGGGTGGCCGCGGTGGGGGTGGCGGGGGTGGTGTCGGGCGGGGTGGCCGGGGGGCGGGTGGCGGATCGGGTGGTGGTGGCGGTCGAGGGGCGCGGGCTCGGGGTCGGGGAGGAGGCTCGCGCGGTGTCGGCCGGGGTGGGCGAGGGCGGGGGTGGGGCGTCGGCGGTGGGTGAGGGTGAGGGAGAGAGTGAGGCGCTGGGGCTGGTGGAGGGGGCGGGTGTCACTCCGGCCAGGGCTTGGCCGGTGACCGGCGGGCTGGCGGGGTGCTGCGGGGACGTGGAGGGGCTGAGGGCGAAGACGGCGGCCGCGCCGAGGGCGATCACCGCGGTGATCGGGATGAGGAACGAGCGCTTGCGCGGGCGGCGGGGTGGTGCGGGGAGTGGGTCCGTGTTCGTGGTCGGTGGTGGGATGGTCCCCAGCTTGCCGACCGGCGTTTCGGCGAAGGCGCGTCGTGCGTCGATGCGGGTCAGGATCGCGGCCGGCCAGAGCGGGGGAGGGGTCGGCCGGTGGGTGTGGGTCGCCTGGACGATCCGGTCGGCGGTGGGGCGGGCCGCGGGGTCGGTGGCGAGACAGGGCGCCAGGAGGGCGGCGAGGTCGGGGTCCACGGCGCGCAGCCGGTCCAGGTCGGGGACGGCACCGGGTGTGCGGCCCGACGCGGCGTGGAGCAGGAGCGCCGCGAGCGCGTAGAGGTCGGCGGGTGCTGCCACGTCCTCGTCCCCGGCCTGCTGTTCGGGTGCCGAGAAGCCCTGTGTCCCGTAGCCGTCACCGCTCCTGGTGAGCCGGGCCTGGTCCGCGGCGCGCGCGATGCCGAAGTCGATCAGCTTCACGCCGTCGCGCACCAGCATGACGTTGGCGGGTTTGATGTCGCGGTGGGCGATGCCGGCGGCGTGGACGGCCCGCAGTTGGGCGGCCGTCTCGGCCAGCAGCAGCCACAGCGCCTCGGCGGGCAGTGGCCCGTGCAGCCGGACCGCCTCGTCGACCGTGAGTCCGGGGACGTACTCGGTGGCGAACCACGGGCGCTCGGGTGTGCCGTCGCTCGCCAGCACCCGCGGCGCGACCCCGAACGGCACCCGGTAGAGGATGCCGACCTCCCGTTCGAAGCGCTCGCTGGAGACCAGCCGCGGCCGGACGAGCTTGACGGCGGCGTAGCCCCGGTCGGAGACCCCGAGGTAGACCTCGCCCATGCCGCCGGTGCCGAGCAGGCCGATGACGCTGAAGCTGCCGATCTCCTGCGGATCGCCCGGGCCGAGTGGTTCGGCGACCATGCTGTCGATCGCAGCATCGCGCCCGCTGATCGTGCTCACGGCGGGCAGGTTACCGAGCAAGTGGAGTGTGGGCAAACAGAGTTGACGGTTCCGCAAGGAGGGGGCACACATGTCGGCGGGAGGAGTGGTCCTCCCGGTGCGCTCGTACACTCGCTGGCGCGATTCGAGGCGGAGGTATGTGAGATGGCGTACGGAAACTTCCCACCCCAGATGCTGCCACCGGGCAGTCCCTCCGACCGGGTGCCCCCGGCGCCGCCCGGGACGATCTTCGTGATCGGCCCGGAGGGCGGGTACGCCGTGCCGCCGCGCCGGTACGCCCTGCTGTTCGGGCGCGACCGCGAGGACGTGCACGTACCGGTCGGCGTCGACGACCCGACCGTCAGCCGTCGGCACGGCGTCTTCAGCCGCGCCGCCACGGACGGCGACTGGTGGCTGGTCAACACCGGCAACCTGCCGATCGAACTGCCCGACGGCGTGCTGATGCTCAGCGGCCACAAGCGGATCATCGGGCCCGGATACACCCCACTGGTGATCAACTCGTCCAAGCGGCGCTCCCACCTGGTCGAGGTCCGCGTCGTGGACGGGGACGACCTGCACCCCCGCTCCACGAGCAGCGCCGAGACCGCGGCTCCCGAGACGGTCTACGCGCTCTCCCCGCAGGAGCGGCTGGTGCTCACCGCGCTCGCCCGGCGGTACCTGGAGGGCCAGGACGCCTTCCCGCTCCCGCTGGCCTGGGAGGACACCGCCCGGCTGGTCAACGCCTCGCCCTACGCGACCAAGTCCTGGACCTACAAGTCGGTGGCCAACACGGTCGAGGACGTGCGCGAGCGGCTGCGCCGGCGGGGCGTGCGCGGGCTGACGCGCGACGAGGTCGGCGAGCCGGTCGGCTCGGTGCTCAGCGTCAACCTGATCAGGGAACTGCTGAGGACGGCGACGCTGAACGCCCAGGACCTGGAGCTGCTGCCCGAACGGGGTTGAGCGGCGGACGGTTCGCGCGCCCCGGTCGATGGTTCGGCCGGGGCGCGCGGTGTTCTCAGTGCTCGGTCTGGGGCTCGGCCTGGGCGTTGTAGGTGACGTGCAGGGTGCCCTGCTCCACCGCGAAGACGGCTGCCTGGTCCTCGGCCGTGTTCTGCTGGCGCGGTTGGGGCTGCGGCTGCGGGTTCGGCTGCTCGGGGCGATCCGTCGTGTTCTTCACGTGGTTGTTGTCGCCCACGATGAGGGTGCCGGAGACGTCTCCGGTGTGGATGTCACGGGTGGATTCCGCAGGCATGGTCGGGCCTTTCTCGGTCGGTCGTGTGGAGGTCATCCACCGCAGTGGGCTTGCAGGCTGTCCAGGGCCGATATCAACGCCGATGCTTGGCCCGAGAATTCGACCGTGGCACTCGGATCACTCTGATACGACCTGGTTTTGCTCTCTATCTCTTGAACGGAGGTCAGTACACCGTTGAGGTCCGATGTCACGGATCCGTCCCGCGACTGCGATACGGACGTCCGCACCGTGGACTTGATGGCGCGCAGGTCCTTGAGGACGGTGTCGAGGTCGGAGCTCACGATGCTGTAGTCGGGAGTGGAGGTGGTCTGTCCCGAGTTGTGAGCACTCACGGCCTCGTTGTACGCGTCGATCGCGCCGGCTGCGGTGGCGTGGTCGGTGCTGTACTGCCCGATCTCCTGTGCCAGGTCCGGCATCGCCGTTGCGCACACCGGATCGACGGAGCTCGGTGTGACGGCCGGACCCGGGTAGGGCTGGTTGTCGGTGTCGATGGACCTCGGCGTGACGACCGGGGACGGGTACGGCCGACCGTCGGCGTAGACGGAGCCTGACGTGGCGGCCGGAGACGGGTCCCGTTGCCTGTTGGCGTTGACCACGGCACCCACGCCGACCACGGTTGCCATGCCGACCGCGCACGCGACGGCGAGGGCGATGCCGCCCTTGGCGGTCGCGGCGCCCGCGGTGGCGAGTGCGGTGTGGCCCGTGCCGGTCGTGGCGGCGCCCGCGGCGTGCGTCGAATGGGCGGCATGCGTCGCATGGGAGGCGTGCGTCGAGTGGGCGGTGGAGCTGTGCGAACCCGAGAGGTCGATCTTCGGTGGCGCCGCCTGCGAGGCGGAGTGCGTGCCGGTCAGGTGAGTGCCCGGCACCGGCTGTTGGGAGGTGTGGGACAGGTCGATCACCTGCGGTGAAGCCGGCGGGTGTACGGGTGCCGGTTGGACCATCGGGTGGGTGGCGGTGGGCGGTTGGACCACCGGGTGCGTGACGGGCGCCGGTTGGACCACCGGATGGGTGACCGTCGGCGGGCTGACCACGGTGGGTGCCGGTGCTACAGGCGCCACCGGGGCGACCGGCGCCATCGGCGTCACCGGGGCGATCCCCATGGATGGTGCCGCGCTGGTCGCCATCGCCGTGGCGGCCTGGTGGGCCGCCGAATGCGCGTGCAGGGCGGTGAGTTCCTGCCACAGCACCCCCGCCTCAAGGGCCAGCGTCGCGGTCTGCGCCGCCCGGCCGATGGCCTTGCGGCGGGCGCGCGCCTCGCGCAGGAAGAACGCCTCGCCCGCGCTGTCGCCGGCGGTCCTCGCGGCGGCCCAGCCGGCTGCGAGCAGGCTGCCCCACGCGTCGAACTGCCGGGACCGCGCCAGCTTCGGCGAGGCGGCCCGGGCCAATGCCGTGCCGAGCCGGGCCTGTCCGCTCTGCTCGGCCCGCAGCACCGCGACGTCCAGGGCCTGGAAGTGGGCCGCCACCTGGTCCGGGGTGGTCTGCCGCGACTCGACCCACGCGGTGAGCGCCCGGCAGAGCGGCCCGGCGGGGAACTCCGTCATCCGGCTCTTCAGCACGCACGCGGCGACGTCCGGCGGACATCCGTAGCCGGTTTCGGAGGCGACCAGCAGGCCGTGCCGGACCAAGCCCTCGGCGAGCGTTTCGGCGTCCGTCCGGCCGAGCAGGAGGTTGAGCTGTGGGGCGGCCAACTCGGTGCCGGACAGCGAGCCGAGCAGGTGCAGCAGGTCGCGCTCGGCCGGTCCGAGCCGGTTGAGCAGCGCGGGCAGCAGTGCGGGGAGGTCGGCGATGCCCGGTAGGCGGTTGCCGGTCGCGACCGACAGGGCGATGCGCCGCAGCTGGAGCGGATTGCCGTGCAGGGCGTCGCACAGGGCCGGCAGGGTCTGCGCCTCCTCGGGCCGTAGCGGGCGGGCCAGGACGGTCTGCACCAGGTGGACCCCGGCCTGGGAGGTCAGTCCGTCGAGCGGGATCGCGTGCACGCCGCCGACCGCCGACCGCCGGCGCGAGGCGAAGACGAACACGGACTGCTCGGCCATGTCGAAGAGTCGGCGCAGGTCCTTCTCGGCCAGCCCCGCGTCGTCCAGGTAGATGCGCAGTCGCAGGGTCTTCAGGTGCTCCTTCAGCACCTCCAGCGACGGCTTGTAGTTCGGTGCCTCGAAGCCGATGTCGAAGATCGCCTGCGCGAGGTCGTCGGCCGTCCGTCCGCCGGCTTCGATGTAGGCCGCACCGTCGGCCCCGCCCGGCAGGGTGCGGGCGAGGTGCCGCAGCAGCGCGCTCTTGCCGACTCCGGCGGGGCCCCAGATCTGCACCAACTGGCGTGTCCCGACGGCCGATTGCAGTGCCCGGAGGGCCCCCTCCCGGCCGATCAGCGGGTCGGCGGCGGGCCGTGGCAGGTGAGAGATCCGCTGGCGTTTGACCGGATCCGGCAGCGGTCCGGCGTGGACGGTGACCGCCGAACCCTCCGTCGCGGTGATGCTCAGGTTGGTCACGGTGTTCCGGTCGCCGACGATCACCGTCCCGGAGACGTCGCCCGTCCGGATCCCCCCGGAACCGTCCGGAGCACTCTTGTTGTCTGGCATCTGCTGTCCCGGTCCTCTCCAACGTTCGGCTGCCGGCTCTCGGTCATGCTGACGCCGATCTGTCGTGGGGAACCCGGCGCTTTTGGCTGATTGGCGGGATCGCCCGCGAACCGGCCCCGGCGGCCCCGTTCGCTGTGGCCCCGTTCGCTTCGGCCCCGTTCGCTTCGGCCGCGACGGCGATCCGGGCGAGGTGGTCCAGGTCGAGGATCGTGATCCTGCGGTAGCCCGTGACGACCGCGCCCGACTCGCGCAGCGCCCGCAGGGCCTTGTGGATCGACGACTCCGCCGCGCCGACCAGGGTGGCCATCTCCGGTTGTGACAGCGGGAGTTGGGCTTCGTTGCGGCCCGGCCGCCCGTAGGTGACGGCCAGGTGGTGCAGGATCCTGGCCAGCCGTCCGAGTACGTCGCAGCCGGTGAAGTCGACGATCCGGCCGGTCGCCGTCCGCAGCTTGGCCACCACGCTCGCGCTGAGCGCGAGCCCGATGGCGGGGTGCTGCTTGGTGCACTCCAGCAGTTCGGAGGACAGGATGTACCGGGCCAGCACCCGGCCGCAGGTGGTCACGGTGCCGCTGCGCGGCTGACCGTCGATCCCGGCGAACTCCCCGACCAGGTCCCCGGCCATCCGTACCGCCACCAGGGCCTCCCGGCCGTCCTGCGCGTGCGCGGTGACCTTCACCGTGCCGCCGATCAGGAGCAGCGCGAAGTCCGAGGTGTCGGCCTCGTGGATGGTGATCTGGCCGGCCGGGTAGGCCACGCCGTGGCCGAGCCCCAGCAGGACCCGGCGGTCGGCCTCGCCGACCCGGCCGAGCAGCCCGGCCGGTGGCCAGTAGGCCTCCGCCCCGCGTACCCGTGCGTTGCCCACGCGCACCCGTGTGTCGCCCATCGGTCACTCCTCCTCCTCGTCCGGCCGAAGCCGGGCAAGCCGAAGCCGGACAAGCCGTATTAGTAGCCGTTCTACCCGAGGACCCCTCCTCTACGATCTCGTCAACCATCTTGTCGGCACCGCTAGTTCGGTGCCGACGGCACATCGATCTGCGAAGTGCCGTCCCCCGTCGTGAGCGCGGAGGGAAGCGGAGGGAACGTGAATCCGAGGTACGAATACCGAGCCCTGCTGGCGTGCGACATCGCGGGTTCCGCGGGCCGCGGGCAGCAGCGGCTGCAGGAGATCCGCGGTGCGCTGCGATCGGCGCTGTCCGACGCGCTCGGCGCCGCGGAGTTGGACTCGCGGGACGTCTCGTACGTGGACACCGGTGACGGTTGCCGGCTGGTCGCACCGGCCGGGCTGCCCAAGGCCGAACTGCTGGTCCCGCTGCTGCCGGAGCTGAGTGCGCGGATCCGCGCGCACAACCGGCAGGCCGGTCCGGACGTCGGGGTGCGGGTACGGGCGGCGGTGCACGCGGGGGAGGTCCGGTTCGAGCCGGACGGCACCGTCTCCGGCACTCCGTTCGAGACGCTCGCCCGGCTGCTGGACTCGGGCCCGCTGCGGCATGCGGCCGTGGCCGGTCCGGACGGCACCCCGGTGGCCGTGGTCCTGTCGCAGCACTACTACGAGGAGACGGTCGGGCACGGCTACGAGGGGCTCGAAACCGGTGCCTTCACCGGGGCCGAGGTCGTCGTGAAGGAGTACGCCGCGCGGGCCTGGCTCTGGTACCCGGGCAGTCCGGTCGGGCCGCACGGCAGTTCCGGCCGGGAAGCCGGCTCCGACGAACGGCCCGCGGAGGTCGAGCCGCCGACCGGGGAATCCGGGCCGCGGACGGTGGAGCAAGTCGTCCGGGCCGCCGACCACGGCACGGTCTTCGCCGTCGCCAGTGGTGTCCTGCACATCCGATCCAACGAACGGGGCTGAAGCACCGATGAACGAGGAACTCGCCGAGCTGGCCGCGAGCGGGGCCACCGCTCTGGTCGCCGCGATGGGCACCGACCTCTGGACGGAGGCGAAACGGCTGATGGGCGGCGTCATCGCCCGGGCCCACGGAGGCCGCCGCCGGGAACTGTCCGCCGCACTGGAGCTGCCGTCGACCGCCGCGAGGGGAGCGGTCGACGGTGAGGTCGTGGGCTACTGGACCGACGTCCTGGTCCAGTTGCTCGACCGGGACCCGGGGCTCGCCCGGGACGTGACGGCCCTGGCGTCGCTGCGGCTCCCGCAGCAGCCGGACGTCGCGGTCCAGGTCAACTCCGCGACCGGTTCGGGTGAGGTGTTCGCGGTGCAGCACGGCAACCAGCACTTCGCCGGCGGGCCGCGGTCGCGCGATTCCGGGGAGGGGCGGTGAGCGGGGGCGACGGCCGGGCGGACGGCCCGACGGACGGCTGGGTGCGGGCGGGGCTGCTGGTCGCGGTCGCCGTCGGGGCCTTCGTCGAGGTCGGCGCGCCGCACCGGCACTACGGCTGGCTGGTGAACGTGTTCGCGCTCGCGGCGGTGGGTGTCGTCGGTGCGGCGGCCGCGCTGGGGTCCGGGCTCGCCGTGGCGTCGGCCGGGGCGGGGTCCGGGTCGGGTTCCGCGTCGGGGTCCGGGGCGGGTTCCGGGTTCGGTGCGGCCCCGGCCGGGCAGCGGAGCCGGCCCGAACCGGCGCCCCGGCCCGACGCGGCGGTGCCGGCCTGCCGCTACGTCGCGGGACCGGCCGCGTCGACGGCCCAGCAGGCGAAGCCCCGGCCGGTCCTGCGCGAGCGGCCGACCGATCTGAGCGTGCCCCGCTTCGGTGACGGCGCGCGGGCCCAGGGCTATCCCTGGCTGCTGCCGGAGCGCACGGTGCAGAACGGGATCGCCGCCGACGAGGCGGCGGTCGGCGCCCTGACCGTCCGCGCGGCCTCCGTGGTGGGGCCCGGGCACCGCTGTGACCAGCCCGCCGGGCCGCGGCAGGACTCCTACCGGATCGGGCGCACCCGGGACAGCCGGTACGCGATCGTGGCCGTGGCCGACGGCCTGTCCAGCGCGGCGTGGTCCGACACCGGGGCCACCACGGCCTCCAGTCAGGCGGTCACCCTGCTGCGCGAGCAGATCGAGACGGGCGGCTTCGACCGGCTCGACGTCCAGGAGTTGTACCGGCGGGTCGCGGAGTCGATCGCCGGACAGGCGGCCGGACGCGGCGTCGGCACCTCGCTGCTGGCCACCGTGCTGATCACCGCGGTGATCGCCGAGCCGGACGCGAGCGGCGCGGCCCAGGCCTGGGTCGGGTGGCTCGGTGACAGTTCGGCCTGGACGCTCGACCCGTACGGCGCGCGGTGGCGGTTCTCGGCCGGCGAGGCCAAGGACCGCGCGGCCCAGGTGGTCTCCAACGAGGTCGCCGGCCGACTGCCGGACACGCCGCAGCTGGCTCTGGACGGCTACCTCACGCTGGCCCCCGGTGCCGCCCTGGCCCTGGTCACGGACGGGATCGGCGACGCGTGGGCGGATCCGGCGGGCAACGTCAACGAGTACTTCGCGAATGCCTGGCGCACGCCGGTCCCGGCCACCCGGTTCACCGCCGACGTCGGCTTCGACGCACCGCAGTGCCTCGACGATCGCACCGCCGTCGTGGTGTGGAACGGCAGGGGGGCATGACCGACCTCCGTCCCGTCGCCGACGGCGTCCCGGCGGTCGATCCGCGGGGCTGGTCCCTGCCGCGGGCCGTGGGCCTCGGCGATCTCGGACCGCTCGCCGAGCCGATCTCCGAGCACAACGGTCAGGCCGTCGCCGTACGGCCGTTGACGGACCACCCGGGCTGGCTGGCCAAGCTCTACCGGCCGGACCACCACCCGGAGGACGCCCGGCGGATCGACCTGTTGATCTCGGCCCCGGACACCCTGCCGGAGGCGGAGCGGGCGGCGCTGTACGCCGGGACGTGCTGGCCCGCAGCCCGGATCCACGGGCCCGGCGATCCGGCCGTCGGGTGCGTGATCCCGATGGCGCCCGAGCACTACCGTGCCGAGCTGCGGCGCGGGAAGTTCGGCGAGCGCCGGTTCGTCGAGATCGACTGGCTGGCGAAGTCCGACGAGTCGATCCGGCGCGTCGGCCTGCCGCGCCCCGGTTTCGAGGACCGACTGGCTGCCTGCCGCCGGCTGACCGAACTCGCCGCGATCCTGGAGCGGCTGGGCCTCGTCTACTCGGACTGGTCGTTCTCCAACGCCTTCTGGAGCCCGGACCGGCGTTCGGTCTACCTGATCGACGTCGACGGCTGCCGGCCGGACCGGATGCCCGACATCCACCAGCCGAACTGGGCCGACCCGCTCACACCGCCGGGCTCCGACGCGGACCGTTGCACCGACCGCTACCGGCTCGGCCTGCTCGTCGCCAAGTGCCTGACCGGCCAGCGCGACGCGCGCGCCTTCCACAGCGTCTCCCTGTCGCCCTGGCCGGACCAGCCCGCCCTCTCCGAGGTGCTGCTGGACATGCTGTTCGCGACCGATCGCGAACGACGGCCCGCGGCAGCCCAGTTGAACCAGGCGCTGAACAACGGGCCCTACCTCAGGGTGGCGCCGCGTCCGACCCGCACTCCGCTGCCCCCGGTGCCGCCGCTGCCCGCGCCGGGCCCGGTCCCGCAGCCCGCCGACGACCCGGTCGCCGTGGACGAGGGCGCCGTGGCCGCGAGCACCGGCCAGAAGGCCACCGCCGAGTCGGTCGCCGCCAAGTCGGTGAGCGCCAGGAACAAGCCGGTCACCGCCGAGAACAAAACGGTCACCGTCGAGAAGAAGGTCGCCAAAACCAAGAAGAAGGATCCCGCGACCAACTGGAACACCGAGTGGATCTGGGCGCTCGCCTTCGCCGTGATCCTGCTCATCGGCATCGTCATCGCCGCCGCCAACCACTAGCTCAGGGGTGCACCCATGTCACTCTGCCTGCCCACCTACGTGGTCATCGACGCGTCCTCGTCGATGAAGCCGCACGAGGCAGTGCTCAACGCGACCCTCTCGCGTCTGCACTACAACCTGGCGACCAATCCGCGCGTCTCGGAGTTCGCCCGGGTCAGCGTGGTCGCCTTCTCCACCGACGTGCACGTGGTGATCCCGATGTCGGACATGGAACAGGTGCCGAGCATGCCCGAAGTGATCTGCGGCGGGCGCACGGACTACGGCAAGACCTTCGACCGGTTGCGGCAGTGCATCGAAGAGGACGTCAGCAGCCTGCGGGCGCAGCACTACAGCGTGCTGCGGCCGACGGTCTTCTTCCTGACCGACGGCGGTCCGACCGACGCGACCTGGCGGCAGTCCTTCCGCGCACTGGTGGACCGGAGCCGGCCGCGCTACCCGCATGTGATCGCCTACGGCTTCGGCGACGCCGAGCGCGGCGTGCTGCAGGAGGTGGCGACCAAGGCGCTGTTCATCGCCGACGGCACGGACACCGAGTCGGCGCTGAGCGGGGCGATCTCCGGCCTGCTCAACACCTTGATCGCCTCGTCGCAGACCGGTCAGATGCAGATCGCCACCGACGTCAAGGGCTTCGAGTACGTCCAGGTCGCCCAGGAATACGTGGACTGAGCATGGTCTCCGATCCGCGTTACCCGGCGCCCCGGGCGCCCCGGGCGGTCCGTGCCTCCGTCGGACTGTCCGTGCTGGCCGCGGTGCTGCTCGCCTGCGGCGGCGCGGTCGAGGCGGCGGGCAGTCTGCTCGGCCCCTCGACACCCGGGGGAGGAGGCGGCCCGCGGCCGGCGGCGCCGGTGTCGGCACCGCCGGGCCACGACGCCTCCTCCGCCACCGTTCCCGCGACTCCCACCGAGTCCACTGCGGCGCCGTCGCCGAGTTGCCCGCCCTCGGCCTCGCCCACCTCGCCCACCCCACCGCCCGAGCCGGTGCCGACCGCCACCACGCCGTCGTCCGCTTCGAAGCGTCCTCCGAGTCCTCCGAAGCGGGGTTCCAAGCACGAGACCGCGAGTACGACGGTTCCTGTGCCGGAGAGCACGGCCGAGTAGCCGCCCGCCCGTCGGCCGCGGGTGGCGGGGGCGGAGCCGCCGGGCGAGGATCGGGGGGACCGTACGGACCCCTGAGGGCGGTGGGCGCGGATGGCGGAGCAGACGGGGGAGACCCGGGCGCAGCTGTCCGCGCGGCTGAACTGGCTGCGGGCGGCCGTGCTGGGGGCCAACGACGGTGTGGTCTCGACGGCGGGGATCGTGACCGGCGTGGCCGGTGCGGCCGGGTCCCGCACCGCGCTGCTCGCGGCGGGGGTGGCCGGACTGCTGGCCGGGGCGATGTCGATGGCGGCCGGCGAGTACGTCTCGGTCAGCACCCAACGGGACACCGAGCGGGCCGCGTTGGCGAAGGAGCGGCGCGAGCTGGCCGACGACCCGGAGGGGGAGCTCGACGAACTGACCGACTACTACCGGGACAGCGGGCTGACCGACGGCCTGGCCCGGGAGGTGGCGACGGCGCTGACCGAGCGGGACGCGCTGCTGGCCCACGCGCAGACCGAACTCGGCATCGACCCGGAGGCGTTGACCAACCCCTGGGAGGCGGCGCTGGCCAGCGCCGCCGCCTTCACCCTGGGGGCGCTGGTGCCGCTGCTGGCGGTGCTGCTGCCGCCGGAGTCCGCGCGGCTGTGGGTGACGGTGGTGGCGGTGGTGGCGGCGCTGGTCCTCTCGGGGTGGGCCAGCGCCCGGCTGGGCGGGGCCGGGCCGGCCCGGGCGGTGGCGCGCAACGTGGTGGGCGGGCTGCTGGCGATGGCGGTGACGTACAGCGGGGGCGTGCTGCTGGACCACCTCAGGAGCTGAACCGGCTCGTCGGCAGTGCGGGCGGGCAGTGCGGGCAGTCCGGGCAGGCAGTGTGGGCCCGAGCGTTCGGGTGGTCCCGCTCGACAGGCGGGCGCCCGCGCCCTGTGTTTGTGTGACTGCAAAACGCTTGGGAGAGGTGAACTGCCGTGACCATGCCCCCGTTCGGATCGAACGACCCGTTCTCCGACCTGCTCAGCCGGTTCTTCGGGATGAGCCCGCTGGCCTCCCCGCCCGCCGTGCAGCGGGTGCCGATCGGGCGGCTGCTCAGCGAGTCCTCCCAGGAGCTGCTGGGGCTGGCCGCCCAGCGCGCGGCCGAGGACGGCAGCAGCGACCTGGACACCGCGCACCTGGCCTGGGCGGCGACCCGGGTGGAGCCCTCGCGGCGGATGCTGGAACGGGCCGGCATCGACCCGGACCGGCTCTCCGGGGACCTGGAGCACGCGCTGCCGGCCGGTCGGCCCGAGGCGCTGGACGGGCAGCCCGCGCTCACCCCCTCGGCCAAGCGGGCGCTGCTCGCCGCGCACGCCCGCTCGCAGGAGGTCGGTGCCTCGTACATCGGCCCGGAGCACATCCTCGGCGCCCTGCTGGAGCAGGAACGTTCCGGCGCCGGGACGGCGCTGCGCAACGCGGCGCCCTCGCAGGGGGCGCTGAAGTCGGTGCTGGAGGGGCGCGGCACCGGCGGGGAGCGCAGCAGCACGGGCGCGCACCCGAGCGAGACGCCGACCCTGGACGAGTACGGGCAGGACCTCACCGACGCGGCGCGCTCCGGCCGGCTGGACCCGGTGGTCGGGCGGGCCGAGGAGATCGAGCAGACCGTGGAGATCCTCTCCCGGCGGACCAAGAACAACCCGGTGCTGATCGGTGAGCCGGGCGTCGGCAAGACCGCGATCGTCGAGGGCCTGGCCCAGCGGATCGTCTCCGGGGACGTGCCGCGGAGCCTCCGGGACAAGCGGGTGGTCACCCTCGACCTGACCGCCCTGGTGGCCGGCTCCAAGTACCGGGGCGAGTTCGAGGAGCGGCTGAAGAGCGTGATCGACGAGGTCACGGCGGCCGAGAAGAGCGTGATCCTCTTCCTGGACGAGCTGCACACCGTGGTCGGCGCGGGCGGTGGCGGCGAGGGCTCGATGGACGCCGGCAACATCCTCAAACCGGCCCTGGCCCGCGGCGAGTTGAGCGTGGTCGGCGCGACCACGCTGGACGAGTACCGCAAGCACGTGGAGAAGGACGCCGCACTGGAGCGCCGCTTCCAGCCGGTCCTGGTGCCGGAGCCGAGCGTCGAGGAGACCGTCGAGATCCTCCAGGGGCTGCGCGACGCCTACGAGGCCCACCACCAGGTGCGGTTCACCGACGAGGCGCTGGACGCGGCGGCGACGCTCTCCGACCGGTACGTCAGCGACCGCTTCCTGCCCGACAAGGCGATCGACCTGCTGGACCAGGCCGGTGCCCGGGTGCGGCTGCGCAGCCTCAGCGGCTCGACCGAGGCGACCTCGGTGCAGGACCGGATCACCAAGCTGAAGCGGGAGCTGGACGAGGCCGTCGCGGACGAGGAGTTCGTGCGGGCCGCCAATCTGAAGTCCGAGCTGCGGCGGACCGAGGACGAGCTGGCGGCGACCGCCGAGTCCCGCGAGGAGGTCGTCGACGTGACCGCCGACGACATCGCCCAGGTGCTGTCCTCCCGGACCGGCATCCCGGTGGCGGAGCTGAACGCGACCGAGCGGGAGCGGCTGCTCAGGCTGGAGGACCACCTGCACGAGAAGGTGATCGGCCAGGACGAGGCGGTCACCGCCGTCGCCCAGGCGGTCCGCCGGGGCCGGGCCGGGATGGGCGACCCGGACCGGCCGACCGGCTCCTTCCTCTTCCTCGGGCCGACCGGCGTCGGCAAGACCGAGCTGGCCAAGGCGCTGGCGGCGCTGCTGTTCGGCGACCCGGACCGGATGATCCGCTTCGACATGAGCGAGTTCCAGGAGAAGCACACCGTCTCCCGGCTGGTCGGCTCCCCGCCCGGGTACGTCGGCTACGACGAGGCGGGCCAGCTGACCGAGGCGGTGCGCCGCAAGCCGTACAGCGTGCTGCTCTTCGACGAGGTGGAGAAGGCCCACCCGGACGTCTTCAACCTGCTGCTCCAGGTGTTGGACGACGGGCGGCTGACCGACTCCCAGGGGCGTACGGTCGACTTCCGCAACACCGTGGTGATCATGACCAGCAACATCGGCTCGCAGCGGATCCTGGACCACGCCGGCAACGTGGAGGAGATCCGGGACGACCTGATGCGGGACCTGCGCCAGCAGTTCCGGCCGGAGTTCCTCAACCGGATCGACGAGGTGATCGTCTTCCACGCGCTCACCCGGAAGGACCTGCTCTCGGTGGTCGACCTGCTGCTGGAGCGCAGCCGGCGCCGGCTGCGGGCCCAGGACGTCCGGCTGGAGGTCACCGAGGCGGCCAAGGAGTACCTGGTCAACCGGGGCTACCAGCCGGAGTTCGGGGCCCGGCCGCTGCGCCGGACGATCCAGTCGGAGCTGGACAACCGGATCTCCAACCTGCTGCTGGACGGCACCGTGCGGGAGGGGGACACCCTGATCGCGGACGTCGGCGACGGCGAGCTGACGGTGACGCTGGCGCGGCCGGAGGCGTCGGCGACCTTCGCGGAGGCGGAGGAGAAGGCGCAGGCGGCCGAGGCGGGCGCGGAGGGCTGAGCGGAGCAGTCACCGGAGCAGTCACCGGTTCGGGCGTACTCCAGCGGGAGTACGCCCGAACGCCACTGGTGGAGGACGCGCGGGGGCGGGACGCGGGTCTAGCCTTCCGGGCATGACGCCGCCCACCTCCCGACCGCCGGAGCCCTCGGGCCCGCCTCCGGACCGGCCGGAGCCCTCGGGCCCGTCCGGGCCGTGGCGTCCGCCGTGGGCGCGGTTCGGCCCGCCCGGCCCGTTCGGCCCGCCCGGCTCCTCCGACTCGTCCGGTTCGACCGGCCGGACGGGCCTGCCGTTGGGGCTGGCGGTGGGGGCCGCGGTGGTGCAGGTGGTCGGGTCGGGGGTCGCCGCCCGGCACCAGGGCGGCCGGGCCCCGCTCGACGTCCTCGGGTACCTGCTGCTGTTGCTCGGTCCGGCCCTGCTGGCGCTGTTCCGGCGCCGCCCGGTCGAGGCGGTGGCGGGGACGTCGGTGGTCACCGCCGGGTACCTGGCCGCCGGGTACCCGTACGGCCCGGTGTTCGTGAGCTGGGTGGTCGCCTGCTGCTTCGCGATCGGCTGCGGCCACCGCCGGGCGGCCTGGGCGGGGGTCGCCGGGGTGTACCTGGTGCACCTCCTGGCCGCCTTCGCCCTCCCCGCGAGCTGGCAGCGCACCCCGCGCGCCAGGTTCGTCTGGCAGGCCGAACTCGGCCTGCTGGCCTGGCTGCTGCTGATGCTGGCGGTCGCCGAGCTGATCCGCTTCCGGCGCGAGCGGATCGCCGCCCACCGGGCCTACCGCCAGCAGCTGGAACAGCGCCGGGCGAACGAGGAACGGCTCAAGATGGCACGGGAGTTGCACGACATCCTGGCGCACAGCCTGTCCCTGATCAACATCCAGGCCGGGGTCGCGCTGGCGCTGCTCGACCGGCGGCCCGAGGAGGCCCGCACCGCGCTGGTCACCATCAAGTCGACCAGCAAGGAGGCGCTCGGCGAGGTCCGCCAGGTGCTGGCCACGCTGCGCGGGCCCGACGCGGCGCCGCGCGGGCCGGCCCCCGGGCTGGGGCGGCTGGACGAACTCACCGAGCAGGCCGACCGGGTGGGCCTGACGGTCGAGGTGCACGAGGACGGCGCGCGCCGCCCGCTGTCCGCGACCGTCGACCTCACCGCCTTCCGGATCGTCCAGGAGGCGCTGACCAACGTCATCCGGCACTCGGTGGCCCGGGAGGCGGTCGTGGTGCTGGACTGGCGGGACGCCGCCGTGCTGGTGGTCCGGGTCGAGGACCCGGGGCCCGCGGCGGGCGGTGACGCCGGGGGGTCCGGCAGCGGACTGGTCGGGATGCGGGAACGCGCGGCCGCGTTCGGTGGCACCATCACGGCGGGGCCGCTGCCCGGCGGCGGCTTCCGGGTCCGGGCGGAGCTGCCGACACCGAAGGCGGAGAGCGATTGATTCGGGTACTGCTGGCGGATGACCAACTGCTGGTCCGGGCGGGCTTCCGGGCCCTGCTGGACCTCCAGGACGACCTCACGGTGGTCGGCGAGGCGGACGACGGCGAGGCGGCGCTGCAGCTGGCCCGCGAACTGGTGCCGGACGTCGTGCTGATGGACGTCCGGATGCCCCGGATGGACGGGCTGGAGGCGACCAGGAGGATCGCCCGGGACCCGGCGCTGTCCTCCGTACGGGTGGTCGTGCTGACCACCTTCGAACTGGACGAGTACGTCTTCGAGGCGTTGCGCTCGGGGGCGGCGGGCTTCCTGGTCAAGGACACCGAGCCGGCCGACCTGCTGCGGGCGATCCGGGTCGCGGTGGCCGGGGACGCCCTGCTCTCGCCGGGCGTGACCAGGCGGCTGATCGGCGAGTTCGCGGCCCGGTCCAAGGGGCCGGAGGCGGCCCCGGAGGGGCTCTCGGACATCTCGATGCTGACCGAACGGGAGCGCGAGGTGCTGGCACTGGTCGGGATGGGGCTCTCCAACGAGGAGATCGCCCGCCGGCTGGTGGTCAGCCCGCTGACCGCGAAGACGCACGTCAGCCGGGCGATGGTGAAGGTCGGGGCGCGGGACCGGGCGCAACTGGTGGTGCTGGCCTACGAGTCGGGGCTGGTGCGGCCGGGCTGGCTGGGCTGACGCGGCTGCTCCGTCGATCGCTCCCGGGGTCCGCTCTCGGGGCCTGCTCTCGGGGCCTGCTCTCGCCGGAGACCCTGCTTCCCGGGCGGCTGCTTCCGCCGCTGCGTGTCGCGGGGGGTCCGTACGCTCCCGGGAGTATCCCAACTGTCGCTGCTGGTAGGACGCGCGATGAGACCCCTCGGAGGGACGCTCAAGGCACCTCGGGAAACCCCGGGGTCGTGGAGCCGAACGCGAGGAGATGGACCGCGATGTACACGCAGTTGGCAGATTGGCACGGGCCGGGCGCCTGGATCCTGTTCTTCCCCCTGTTCTGGATCGCCGTGGTGGTCCTGGTGGTCGCGCTGCTGCGCCGGACGGTCTGGCGGCGGCACGGAGCCTGCGGCTTCGGGGCCGCTGCCGCCGGCGCGGCCGAGCACCCGCTCGCCGTCCTGGGCCGCCGCTACGCCGAGGGCGACATCGACGCCGAGGAGTACCGCGCCAAGCGGGCCGTGCTCACGGAGCCGGGTCGGGACGTCCCCCGGGGCGGCGGTGGTGCCCGGTGACGGCCCTCGACGCCGTGCGCGGCACCGCCGCCCGGCTCGCCGGCCCCGGGGGGGGGCAAGGGGGCGGCGCGGGGGCGGGGGGCGGGGCCGCGCGCCCGGGCGGCGGGGCGCGCCCCGCCGCCCGGCCCGCCGGGCCGGGGGGCGGCCCCCCCCCCCCCCGCGGCCGCGGCCAGGGCGCCGCGGCCGGGGTTCAGGAGAGCGTCGAGCTGCCCACCGTGACCTGCGGGAAGACCTCCCGCAGCAGCGGGTCCGGCAGTCCGCGCTTGCGCCACTCGCGCGGGTAGCCGAGCGAGACCTCCTCGAACGGGACGCCGTCGTAGCTGGTCTTGCGCGGGATGTGGAGGTGGCCGTAGATCATCGCCGCGGTGTTGAAGCGGCGGTGCCAGTCGGCGGTCAGCTCGGTGCCGCACCACTGGGCGAACTCGGGGTACCAGAGGATCTCGGTGGGGTGCCGGACCGTCGGGTAGTGGTTGACCAGGACCAGCGGGACGTCCGGGTCGCAGGCCGCGAGCCGCTGCTCGGTCAGCCGGACGCGCTCGCGGCACCAGGAGTCGAGGTCGGGGAACGGGTCGGGGTGGAGCATCCGCTCGTCCGCGCAGACGATGCCGCTCTCGTAGGCGGCCGCCAGGGACTCCTCCTTGGTGGTCGTGCCGGGGGCACGGAAGGAGTAGTCGTACAGGAGGAAGAGCGGGGCGATCCGGACCGGGCCGCCGGCGCCGTGCCACAGCGGGTACGGGTCCTCGGGGGTGACGACGCCGAGGGCGCGGCACAGCTCCACCAGGTGGTTGTAGCGGGCCACGCCTCGGAGCTGGACCGGGTCGTCGGGGTGGGTCCACAGCTCGTGGTTGCCGGGCGCCCACACCACCCGGGCGAAGCGTTCGGCGAGCAGGCCGAGCGCCCACTCGATGCTGGTGGTGAGCTCGGCGACGTCCCCGGCGACGAGCAGCCAGTCGTCCGGGTGGGTGGGCTGGATCTTCTCCATCAGGTCGCGGTTCTCCTGGTAGGAGATGTGCAGGTCGCTCACTGCGAGCAGCCGCCCGCCCCCGCTGCCGCCCGCCTCGCTGGGCGTCGGCTGCGCGTCGTTGCGGATCTCGGTACTCACGCCTGCCCCCTGTGGTCACCCGGTCTATGTGGCCACCCTACGTGGCAGGCGGGGGCCGTGGGCAGGGTTGACGCGATCAGCTGCTCGGTGTGGGGCCGGGGAGTTGAAGCGGGTTCAGGACAGGAGGGAGGGAAACGGAGGCTCGTGATCCGTGCTCAGGATCCGTGCTCAGGATCCGAGGTCGATGAGCACGCCGTGGGAGGTGACGGCGGTGACGGCGAGGATCGCGAGGGAGGCGATGCCGAGGGCCAGGCCGAGGAAGGCGCGGCCGCGGCGGTCGGTGCCGCGGACCAGGGCCAGCGTGGCCAGGGTGATGGCGATCGGACCCAGGACGATGTTGAAGAGCAGGAGGCCGGGGAGGCCGAGGAGGAAGGAGGCGACGGCCAGGTTGTCGGCCTCGGCGGTGCCCTGGCGGCCGGCGGTGGTCCGGTCGTCGATGGCGCGGCTGGTGACGGTGCTCATGGCGGTGACGGTCCTCTCGGTGGCGGTGGCGGTGGCCGGGGTGTCGCGGTGGACGCCGCGGGTCAGCGGTGGCGCAGGCGGGCGATGCCCTCGCGGGCGCCGAAGGCGAGCAGCCAGGCGCTGATGGCGGCCGAGGCGGCGAGGAAGACCGGGAGGGGGAGGTGGGCGGCGGTGCCGATCAGGACTCCCATGGCGACCAGTGCGGAGAACAGGATCACGGCTGACTCCTTCGGCTGCGGCTGGTGCTGCGCCGGTTTCGGTTGACAAGTGTTCACTGACTTCGGTGCCCACTGTACGCCTGGCTGGCCAAGTTCGGCAAACGACTGTTTACTGAATGGCGTGAGTCACACCGTGGGGGCCAGACAGGCCCAGAAGCAGCAGAGTCGGCGGGCCTTGCTGGATGCGGGGTTGCACCTGCTGGCCGATCAGAACCTGGCGAGCCTGGGCGTCCGCGAGGTCACCCGGGAGGCCGGGCTGTCCCCGGCCGCCTTCTACCGGCACTTCCCCGACCTTGCCGAGCTCGGCGTCGCCCTGGTCGAGGAGTCGCTCGCCAGCCTGCACGTCATGATCCGCTCGGTGCTGGCCGAGGCGGGCGGCGCCGAGGAGTTGATCGACCGTGCGGTCGAGGTGATCCGGCAGCACGTCCGCGATCACCGCCCGCACGTGCGCTTCCTGGCGCGCGAGCGGCACGGCGGGGTCCGGCAGGTGCGGGAGGCGATCGACGCCGAGCTGGGTCGCTTCGCCGCCGAGGTCGGGGCCGCCCTGGCGCTCCAGCCGGTCTCGAAGGGCTGGAGCGAGCAGGACCTGCGGATGCTCGCCGAGTTGTACGTCGACCACATGGTGTCGACGGCCGCCGCCTTCCTGGAGGCGCAGGAGGCGGACCCGGCCCGTGAGCAGCGGCTCGTCGTCACCGCCCGGCTGCAGTTGCGGCTGATCAGCCTGGGTCGACGCCACTGGCAAGGGAGTTGAGCATGCGGGTCGGCCGGAAGTCCTGACGGCGGCCGACCGCTTGTCATAGTGTGCCGATTGACCGGCCGGTGCGGTTGACCCCTTGACATGTCGTCATGTCCACGCCAATTTTGGGGGACCCCCACACCGCGAGGTCTCTCATGAAGAAGCCACTCATAGGCCTGCTCGCCTCGGTCCTGGTCGCCGGAGCCACCGCGCTGACCGGAGCCGCCCCGGCTCAGGCCGCCCCGGCACATGTCGCCGCCCCCGCGCGGGTCGCCCCCGCGCGCGCCGCCCAGCCCCTCGACGCCGTCGACTTCAGCGGCACCGTGGCGCTGAGCAACTGTTCCGGCTCGCTGGTCCGGCTGCCCGGCTCGGTCGGCAGTGACCCCGGGCTGGTGCTCACCAACGGCCACTGCCTGGAGACCGGCATGCCCGGCCCCGGCCAGGTGATCGTCAACCAGCCGTCCAGCCGCACCTTCACCCTGCTCGACGGCTCCGCCAACGAGGTCGCCACGCTCAACGCCACCAAGGTGGTCTACAGCGCGATGACCGGCACCGACGTGACGATCTACCAGCTCGACTCCAGTTACGACAGCATCCAGGCCCAGAGCGGGATCTCTCCGCTGACCATCTCCGCCGACCACCCCGTACAGGGCACCGACATCCGGGTGGTCTCCGGCTACTGGAAGCAGACCTACTCCTGCTCGGTCGACGGCTTCGCCTACCAACTCAAGGAAGCCGACTGGACGTTCAGCGACTCGGTCCGCTACACCTCGGGCTGCAACGTGATCGGCGGCACCTCCGGCTCGCCGGTCGTCGACGCGAACACCGGCCAGGTCGTCGCCGTCAACAACACGATCAACGAGGACGGCCAGAGCTGCACCCTCAACAACCCGTGCGAGGTCGACCAGTCCGGCGCAGTGACGGTCCACCAGGGCATCGGCTACGCCCAGGAGACCTACATCATCCCGGCCTGCTTCTCGGCCGGTAACACCCTGGACCTCACCCTCCCGGGCTGCACCCTGGCCCGCCCGTAAGGCCCCGCAGGGCTCCACAGGGCTCCACAGGGCTCCACGGGGCCTCGCAGGGCCCCGAAGGCCCCGCAAGGCCCCCGCAGCGCCCCGCGTCCGGTCCGCAGGCCGCGCACCCCTGACCCCCGGGCCCGCCCGCATCGCACCCCCTCGGCGGGCGGGACCCGGGAAACCACCCGGTGGCCACCCGGCCCGCCGACGGAACCGAGGCGACCCCACTGACCAGCACCTTCACCCGATGGGCCACCCGCGATCAGGCGGGTGGCCCATTCGGCCGTCCACCGGGCGGCCGCCGCACCACCCGCACCGCAGAGTTGTGCCGACGAGGTATGTGCCATGTCCGTTGACCAGATGGAGAGTTGATGACCACCAAGCTGAAGCGGCTGCTGGTTGCCGTCCTGCTGATACCGGTGTTCGGGGTCGGCGGCCTGGCCGCCCCGGCCTCGGCCGCCACCGGCCGGGGGACCGAGGCGGCCGGGGCCGCGCACCACCGGAGCCCCGCCGACGACCCGACCGCCGACATCAAGGACCGCCTGGCGGCGATCCCGGGCGTGACGATCACCGAGGAGAAGCCCACCGACGCCGACCACCGCTACTTCCTGGCCACCTACACCCAGCCGATCGACCACCTCCGCCCCTGGCTGGGCAGCTTCCAGCAGCGCTTCAGCCTGCTGCACCGGGGCTACGACCGTCCGACCGTCTTCTACACCAACGGCTACACGCTGGGCACCACCCCGTCCCGCACCGAGCCGACCCGGCTGGTCGACGGCAACCAGGTCTCCATCGAGTACCGGTTCTTCACCCCCTCCCGCCCGGAGCCGGCCGACTGGTCCAAGGCGGGCATCCGCCAGCAGGCCGCCGACTCGCACGACCTGGTGACCGCGCTCAAGCGGATCTACCAGCAGGAGTGGCTCTCCACCGGCGCCAGCAAGGGCGGCATGTCCTCGACGTTCTACCGTCGCTTCTACCCGGACGACATGGCGGGCACGATCGCCTACGTCGCGCCGAACAACACCGACGTCAGCGACTACTCGGCCTACACCGACTTCTTCCGCACCGTCGGCACCCCCGAGTGCCGCGCCAAGCTGAACGCCGCCCAGCGCGAGCTGCTGGTGCGCCGTGACCGCCTGGAGCCCCGCTACGTCGCCGCCAACCAGGCCGCGGGCTCGACCTTCAACACCCTCGGCACCCCGGACCGCGCCTACGAGGCCGGCGTGCTCGACGTGGTCTGGGCGTTCTGGCAGTACAGCCTGGAGTCGGACTGCGCGAAGGTCCCGGTGGCCGCCACGGCGACCGACGACGAGCTGCTCGCGTGGTACGACGCGCAGTCGGGCCTGACCGGCAACAGCGACCAGTCGCTGGCGAAGTACACCGCGTACTACTACCAGGCCGCCACCGAGCTGGGTGCGCCGTACTTCGACGTCTCGTACCTCCAGGACCAGCTGCACTACGACTACAAGGAGCTCTACTCGGCCCGTTCCTACGTGCCGAAGGAGATCCCGACCGTCTTCAACCCGAAGGCGATGCCGGACATCGACCGCTGGGTGAAGCGCGACGCCGAGCGGATGATGTTCGTCTACGGCGGCAACGACCCGTGGGGCGCCAAGCCGTTCCACCTCGGTCGGGGCAGTGACGACAGCTACGTCTACGTCGTGCCCGGCGGCAACCACGGCTCCAACATCGCCAAGCTGCCGGCCGACCAGTCGGCGGAGGCCACCGCGAAGGTGCTGGAGTGGGCCGGCCTGGGCGGCGACCAGGACGCCGCCCGCTCGTTCGCCAAGTCCGCGCAGCCGGGGGCGCCCTTCGGTCCGCTGGACGTCGAGGGCCAGCGGCTGGACCAGGAGCGCCGCCCGCTCTGATCCGGAGCGCGACAGCGACAGCGCCGTCACCGGCGCAACAGCACCAGGAGGCCGCCCCGCCCGGGGCGGCCTCCCGTCGTTCGCACCACGCGCTCCGCCCCTCCCATCCCGTCCCGCCCCCTCCCCGAAGCAGTGAATCAGTGCTTCAATGCTTCCATGGCCTACCGACGCACCCCCGCCGTCCAAGCCCGTCTGGACGCCCAGCGCGAGGCGGTGCTGCAGTCGGCGGTCGGCCTGCTCGCGGAGCGCGGTTACGGCGGCTGCACCATGGCCGCCGTGGCGGACCGCGCCGGCATCGCCACCGGCAGCCTCTACCAGCACTTCGCCAACAAGGCCGAGCTGTCGGTGCAGCTCTTCCGCAGGGTGGTCACCCACGAGATGGCCGCGGTGAACGCCGCCGTCGCCCTCCGGGACACCCCGCGGCAGCGGATCGCCGCCGTGGTCGAGACCTTCGCCGCCCGCGCCCTGCGCGCCCCCCGGCTGGCGTACGCGCTGCTGGTGGAGCCCGCCGACACGGTGGTGGACGGCGAACGCCTGGTCTTCCGGCGGGCGTTCCGGGACGTGATCGCTACCGAGATCGCCGCCGCCGTGGCCGCCGGCGAACTCCCCGAGCAGGACCCGGTGCTGACCGCCGCCGCCCTGGTCGGCGCGGTCGGCGAGGCCCTGGCCGGCCCGCTCGCGGCCGCGCCGCCGGCCACCGCCGGGCCGCTCGACCCGTCCGACCCCTCCGATCCCTCCGCCCCCCGGCGGGCCACCGTCGAGGTGGTCCCCGCCCTGGTCTCCTTCACCCTGCGTGCCCTGGGAGGACGCGATGACAGCGACGCATGAGGTCACCAACCAGGTGCCCCTGCCGTACGGACACGACACCGCCGCCGACCCGACCCTGCTCGCCGCCCTGCACCGGGCCGGCGCCGGCTGGGCCGAGCCGGAACTGCGCGAACTCGGCCGCCTGGCGGGCTCCGAGCAGGCCGCCGAGTGGGGCCGGCTGGCCAACGAGAACCCGCCGGTGCTGCGCACCCACGACCGCTTCGGCCACCGGATCGACGAGGTCGACTTCCACCCGTACTGGCACGAGCTGATGCGCACCGCCGTCTCGTACGGTCTGCACGCCGCGCCCTGGCGGGACGACCGGCCCGGCGCCCACTCCGCCCGCGCCGCCAAGTTCTTCGTCTGGAGCCAGGTCGAGGCCGGCCACACCTGCCCGATCTCGATGACCTACGCCGCCGTCCCCGCCCTGCGCCGCAACCCCTCCCTGGCCGCCGAGTTGGAGCCGCTGCTGGCCGCCACCGAGTACGACTACGGGCTGCGCGAGCCGCGCACCAAGCGCGGGCTGATCGCCGGCATGTCGATGACCGAGAAGCAGGGCGGCTCGGACGTCCGCAGCAACACCACCACCGCGGTCCCGCAGTCCGACGGCAGCTACCGGCTGACCGGCCACAAGTGGTTCACCTCGGCGCCGATGTCCGACCTCTTCCTGACCCTCGCCCAGGCCCCCGGCGGGCTCAGCTGCTTCGTGCTGCCGCGCGTCCTGCCGGACGGCGGCCGCAACCGGCTGCACCTGATGCGGCTCAAGGACAAGCTCGGCAACAAGTCCAACGCCTCCGCCGAGTTGGAGTACGACGGCGCGGTGGGCTGGCTGGTCGGCGAGGAGGGCCGGGGCGTGCCGACCATCATCGAGATGGTCAACATGACCCGCCTGGACTGCACCGTCGGCGCCGCCTCCGGAATGCGCTACGGCGCCACCCGGGCGGTCCACCACGCCCTGCACCGGCGGGCGTTCGGCAAGGCGCTGGTCGACCAGCCGCTGATGCGCAACGTGCTGGCCGACCTGGTGGTGGAGTCCGAGGCGGCCACCGCCGTCGCGATGCGGCTGGCCCACGCCACCGACCGCACCCTGGCCGGGGACGAAACCGAGGCGCTGGTACGGCGGTTGGGCCTGGCCGTGGCCAAGTACTGGGTGTGCAAGCGCGGTCCGGCGCACGCCGCCGAGGCGCTGGAGTGCCTGGGCGGCAACGGCTACGTCGAGGAGTCCGGGATGCCCCGGCTCTACCGGGAGGCACCGCTGGTGTCGATCTGGGAGGGCTCCGGCAACGTCGCCGCCCTGGACGCCCTGCGCGCCATGGCCAAGCGCCCGGAGACGGTCGAGGCCTTCCTCGGCGAACTCGACGCGGCCGCCGGGGCGGACCGCCGACTGGATGCGGCGGTCGCCGAACTCCGCAAGCAGCTCGGTGACCTGACCGATCCGGAGTACCGCACCCGGCGGCTGGTGGAGTCCATGGCGCTGGCCTTCCAGGGCTCGCTGCTGGTCCGCTACGGCAGCCCGGCGGTGGCCGACGCCTTCTGCGCCGGCCGGCTCGGCGGCGACCGCGGCGCGGCCTTCGGCACCCTGCCGCCCGGCGTCGACACCGCGGAGATCATCGACCGCGCCCGCCCGGTGCCCGCGTGAGCGGCCGGGAGGCCGACGCCGCGGACCCACGGACCGAAGCCGTGGACGGACCGACCGACGCCGTGGACGGACCGACCGAAGCCGCGGACCAGGAGGCCGAGGGCGTACGGGAGTTCTGGCGGGCCCTGGGCCTGCCCGGGCTGATCGACGTGCACACCCACTTCATGCCGAAGAGCGTCCTCGACAAGGTGTGGGCGTACTTCGACGCGGCCGGCCCGCTGGTGAACCGCCCCTGGCCGATCACCTACCGCGAGGCCGAGGAGCAACGCGTCCGGCGGCTGCGGGACTTCGGCGTCCGGGCGTTCACCTCGATGCTCTACCCGCACAAGCCGGGCATGGCCGGCTGGCTGAACAGCTGGGCCGCCGAGTTCGCCGCCCGCACCCCGGACTGCCTGCACACCGCGACCTTCTTCCCCGAACCCGGGGCGGCCGGCTACGTGGCACGGGCGATCGAGGACGGCGCCCGGGTCTTCAAGGCGCACCTCCAGGTCGGCGGCTACGACCCGGCGGACACCCGGCTGGACGAGGTCTGGGCGCTGCTCGCCGACACCGGCACCCCGGTGGTCACCCACTGCGGATCCGGGCCGGTGCCCGGCAAGTTCACCGGTCCCGGGCCGATCGGCGCGGTGCTGGACCGGCACCCCGGCCTGGTCCTGGTGGTCGCCCACCTCGGCATGCCCGAGTACCGCGACTTCCTCGACCTGGCCGAACGCCACCCGGCCGTCCGGCTGGACACCACCATCGCGTTCACCGACTTCGCCGAGGCCGACGTCCCGTTCCCGCGCGACGAACTGCCGCGTCTGCGCGGGTTGCGGGAGCGCATCCTGCTGGGCAGCGACTTCCCCAACATCCCGTACCGCTACGTCCACCAGCTGGAGGCGCTGGCCGGGCTGGGGCTGGGGGAGGAGTGGCTGCGGGCGGTCTGCCACGACAACGCGGCGGCCCTGTTCGGCCTCACCTGACCCACCCGCCCGCTCACCCGACCACCCGCAGCACCCCCACAGCGTCCGCGTGCAGTCCGGGCGCGGCGGTGAGGAAGCTGTCCGAGCCGGCCGTCCAGGCCGCCCCGGCGGCGTCCGTCACCGTCGCGCCCGCCTCGCTCGCGATCAGCGCGCCGGGCAGCAGGTTGCCCGCGTCCTCCCCGTACTCCCAGAACAGCGCCAGATGCCCGGAGCCGACCTGTGCCACCTGCAGCGCGGTCGGCCCGAGGTTGCGCACCGCCAGCACCGAGCCGACCATCGCGGACAGCGACTCGCCCGCCCGGCGCAGCGCCACCGGGTCGGCGGCCACCCGCGGCGGCTGGCTGGTGGCGGCGACGGTGGCCGCCAACTCGCGCTCCAGCGGTGCGATCGGCCGCCCGTCCAGCCGGGCCCCGCCGCCCCGCACCGCCAGGTAGGTCCGGCCGCCGTCGAGTTCCGGGGCGTGCACCACGGCCAGCACCGCCGCGCCGTCGCGCACCAGCGTCGCCGTCACCGCCCAGTGCGGCTGCCCGAGCAGGTACTGCACCGCGCCGTCGGTCGCGTCGCACACCCACCACTCGCCCTCGGCCGGCACCGAGCCGTCCAGCTCCTCCGGCACCCACCCGGCCTGCGGGCGCAGCGCGCCCACCCGCTCGCGCAGGTCGGCGGCGGCCGGACCGTCCAGCTCCGCGAACCGTGCCATCGCCTCCTCGACGGTCCGCCCGGGGGTCGGCTCCACCGGCCGCCGCGCCACCAGCTCCGCGCCGACCTCGCGCACCGCCGCCTCCACGGCCTCGGCCAGCGTCCACAGCTCCGACGGCTCCAGCAGCTCCATGTCGTCCTCCTCGACGTTCGTTTCCCGGCCGGTCCGTTCCGACCGCCCAGGACAAGGAGTACCGTCAGGACTGCCGAACAGGACGCTCAAGCAGCCGTGAACGACGGAGATCGGACACCATGGACCTCTCCACGACGGATCCGGACAAGGTGCTGGACACCCTCGACCGCCGCCTGGTCGGCGCGCTCCAGGTCGACGGACGGGCCGAGCCCGGCCGGATCGCCGAGGTGCTGGGCGTCTCCGCCCGGACGGTCACCCGTCGGCTGGGCCTGCTGCGGCGGGCCGGCGTGCTGCGGGTGGTCCGGATGCCCGACGTCGAGGACGCCGCCGTGGGCGCGCTGCTGCTGCGGGTCCGGGTGCTGCGCGGTCGGGTGGACGCCATCGCCCGGGCCCTGGCCGAGCGGCCCGACGTCCCCTTCGTCGACGTGATGCTCGGCGGCCAGGAGGTCGGCGCGGTGATGCTCAGCGACGCCGGCGCCCGCGACCGGCTGCTGTACGGGCAGTTGCCCGCGACCGACGCCGTCACCGAGACCACCACCCACGCCGTCCTGCACGCCTTCTCGGACGCCGGCCAGTGGCAGGCCGGCTGGCTGACCGCCCAGGAGGCGGCCGCGCTGGCCCGGCCGGTGGTCCCGCGCCCCGCCACACCCCCGGTGCTGGACGACCTCGACCACGCTCTGCTGGACCGACTGGGGGAGGACGCCCGGCAGTCCCACGCGGTGCTGGCCGGGGCGGTCGGCGCCCCGGAGTCGACCGTACGGCGCCGTCTGCACCGGCTGGACGGGCTCGGCCTGCTGCGCACCCACGTCACCGTCGACCCCCGGCTGCTCGGCATGGCCGTGGACGCCAACCTCTGGCTGGACGTCCCGCCCGGCCGGCTCGCCGAGGTCGGCGCCGAACTGGCCCGCCACCCGCAGGTGCACGGCGTCTTCGCCACCAGCGGCCCGACCAACCTGCTGGCCACGCTGTTCTCCCCGGACCACGGCGGCCTCTACCGCTTCCTCACCGACACCCTCGGCCCGCTCGGGGTCACCCGCGCCGAGACCACGATCACGGCCCGCGCGGTCAAGCGGGCGGGCGTGCTGCTCCGAAAGCCGCGCGGCTGAGGCGGCCGGGCCGACCGGCCCCGTCCCGACCGCCCTTACCCACGGGGTAATCGACGCCAGCCGGACGGCCGGGCAGGCTGGCGGAACCCGGTCGTGGCCACGGGCCGGCCGGGCAGCCGAACCCCTGTCAGGAGGCCGATCCGCCATGCCCGCGAACACCGCCGTGCCCAGGAACACCGCCGTGCCCGCGAACACCGTCACCCCTGCCGGTTCCGTCCTCTCGCCGTGGACGGTACGCGGCGTCCTGCGCCTGGACGTCCTGGCGACCGGTGGCAACGGGCTGGCCTACCTGGCTTTCGCCGGTCCGCTGGGCGAGGTGCTGGGGCTGGGCCGCACCGCCCTGGTCGGCCTCGGGGCCGTCCTGACCGGCTACGCGCTGGCGGTCGCCGCACTGGCCGCCCGCCGCCGCCCGCCGAGGCCCGCCGTCCTGGCGGTGGTCGGTCTCAACTCGGCCTGGGCGGTGCTCAGTCCGGCCGTGGCGGTGGTCCGTACCGTGCCCACCACCGCGGGCGCGGTGTGGGTCCCGTTGCAGGCCGCCGTGGTCGCCCTGTTCGTGGTCCTCCAGCTGAACGCCCTGCGCCGCTCAGCCCGGTGAGCCCGACCGCTCCGGCCCCACCGTGGACTGCAGGTAGCGGACCGTCTCCGCGTCGGCCGGCAGGAAGGCCTCCAGGGCCAGTTCGGAGACGGTCACGTCCAGCGGGGTGTTGAAGGTGGTGACGGTGGACAGGAAGGAGAGCACCCGTCCCTCGTGCCGGATCCGCAGCGGCAGCGCGAACGGTCCGCTGTCCGCCTCCTCCGGCTCCGCCGCCGCCCCGCCGGTCGGCTCGGGGTAGCCGCGGACCTCCTCGTACAGCTGCCGCAGCGACTCGCTGCGGACCAGGTCCAGCTGCCGTTCCAGCCGCGCCAGCAGGTGCCGTCGCCACTGCCGGTGGTTGACGATGCGCGGCGCCAGCCCCTCCGGGTGCAGGGCGATCCGGACCGCGTTCAGCGGCGGCTCCAGCAGTTGCGGGGCGATGCCGTCCAGCACCAGTCCGGCCGCGCGGTTGGCGGCCAGCACCCGGAAGGTTCCGTCGATCACCACCGCCGGGTACGGGTCGTGCGCGGCGAGCAGCTGTTCGAGGCCGTCGCGCAGTGCGTCCATCGACGGGGCGTCCAAGGGCGTCTCGGGGTACTGCGGGGCGTAACCGGCCGCCAGCAGCAGGGAGTTGCGCTCGCGTACCGGGACGTCCAGCTGCTCGGCCAGCCGCAACAGGAGTGCGCGGCTCGGCCGGGCGCGGCCGTTCTCGACGAAGCTGAGGTGCCGGGCCGAGGAGCCCGCCTGCAGGGCCAGCCGCAACTGGCTGAGCTGTCGCCGCTCCCGCCAGCCGCGCAGCAGCGGGCCGACTCCGGTCCCGGTCGGGCCGCCCATGCCCGCCATGATCGTCATGGGCAAGGACGGTACTCGAACGAACCGGCCCGCGGGAGAGGGCGGGGGAAACGGTGGACGACGAACGCGGGCCGCGACGGGACCGGACGGGTCAGGCGCCGGTGGTCGAGCCCGGGCGGATCACCATCAGCACCACGACCACCGCCCACAGCAGGTTGAACACCCCGGCGGTCATCGGCAGCAGGCGCAGGCCGCCGACGGCCTTGGTGTGCTTCTCGTCGGCCGGGTCGAGGCCGAGCGCGTCGACGGCGGCCTGCTGGCCGGGCAGCACGAACAGCAGCAGGGAGAGCGCGGCGACCGCGGTGAGCACCATCGAGACGATCAGCCAGGACTGGCTCAGCACGCCCATCACCTGGGCCACGCCGATGCCCAGCACCGGCACCGCGACGCCGAGCAGCGCGTAGACCTGGGTGATCCGGTGCAGGATGCGCAGCACGCCCGCGTCCGAGGCCTGGTCCGGCCCGCCGGCCAGGGCGGCCTTCGCCCGGCGCGGGAACATGCTGACGGCCACCGCGACCGGGCCTATGAACAGGACCGACGCGAGGACGTGCAGGCTCAGCAGGAACTTGGCCATGGCGGGGCACCCTTTGATCCGGTGGGCAGCTGGGGGGTCGGCGGGCGTGCGCCGTCGGCGCGCCCACGACCAGGCACGCTAACACCGCTTATTCACCGGCCCCGCGCTCGGGTGCCCCGGTCCGGCCCTCCCTCCGCAGAGGGGGCGAGCGCTCAGCCCGCCGGGACCAGCTCCACGATGCGCGGCGGCGCGGTGCTGACGGCCGCGACGGCGGCGCCCTGCCCGGGGTCGGTCCAGTCGAGCAGGTGCAGGTCCTCGAAGCGGCTGCGCAGCGGGGCGCCGACCGGGACGTCCAGCGGCAGGGCGGAGAGGTCGACCTTGCCGAGGGTGTCGAGTGTCGCCCGTCCGATCTTGATCAGCGACTCCTTGCGCACCCACTGCCGCAGGAACGCCCGGTCCGGCTCGGCGGCCGCCTCCACCAGGGCCAGCTCGGCCGGGGCGAGCACCCGGCGGGCCACCGCGCGCAGCGAGCCGCCCCGGGCGGCCAGTTCGACGTCCACCCCGATCGGCCGGCGGCCGGCTCCGGCCGCGACCACGCCCCGGGTGTGCGACAGGCTCACCTCCACCCCGGGGTGGTCGGGCAGGTAGGGCTTGCCGTGGTCGGCGAGGCCGCAGTCCGGGCACTGCTGGGCGAGGACCAGGTCGGCCGCCGGGACACCGAGCAGCTCGGCGGCGCAGAGCCGGACCAGGACGTGTCCGGCGACGAAGTCGGTCCGCCCGGACTCCTGCCGGAAGCGCGCGGCACGGGCCCGCTCGGTCTCGGTGAGCAGGTGCTCGCCCGCCTCGGGGTGCCGCAGTACGGCGTCGGCGGACGCGACGGCGACGAGCGGCGCGTCCTGTTCCTGGGCCTCGGTGGTCATGGACCCAACCTAGTCCTCCCCGCCGTCGGGCGGGTGGCCGGACCTGGTGGACCGGTGGGGCGGGCGGGGCCGGACGGGCAGGCGCCGGACCGGCGGGGGCGTGCGCCGCGCGGAGGATTTTCGGTTCCGATCTGAGGGTCTATAGGGTATGAATAGTCCGTTTTAGGGTTGGATATCCCGGATCTGTGGGATCGCCAGCAGATACGACGAAACGCGGCAGGTCATCCGTACCTGCCCTTTTCCATGTGCGGAGGAATTGTCGATGGGTCAGGCCACCGGTTCGCCGGATCACAGAACGACCGCCGTGAGAAGAACGCCCGCCACCGGTGGCCGCCGCGCGGTCCGGATCGCGGTGGCGACCGCCGTCGCCGCGGTGCCGCTGGCCGCCGTGCTGACGGTGGGTTCGGCCGCCCCGCTGGCCCCGCCGCTGGGTGCCTGCTCCGGGCCCGACTGTCCGGCGACCTGGCCGGAGCCGAACAACGGCGACTTCACCGGCCGGGACGCGAGCATCAACGTCTTCACCGGCGGCAACTTCACCGTCAACGGCCGTGCGGCCGAGGCCGAGGGCAAGATCGTCACGCTGGGGAACCTGACCGTCGACAAGAACGGCGGCGGCATCTACAACATGGGCGTGGTCGGCGTCGGTTCGCGGGTCGTTCCGCCGAACGGCAGCGACTTCGTCACCACCGGCGGCTACGTCGACGCGGTGAACGGCAACTCGATCCTGATCGGCGGCAGCGACTCGCACGGCCCGGCCTTCGGCAACCTGCGCCACGCGGGTGCTGTCACCGGCACCATCGACATCGACCCCACCGGCGAGTCCATCGAGGACCCGAACGCCGCCGCGCCGTACCAGGACGTGCTGACCCAGATCGAGGAGGTTTCCGACTGCGTCGGGAAGGCCACCGCGACCGGCACCGTCGCCGTCACCTCCAGCGAGGCCACCTTCACCGGTGACGGGACGAGCATGAAGCAGGTCTTCAACGTCCCCGGGAACCTCGCCTCGCCCAGCGGCGGGCAGATCGGCCTGGTCTTCAACAACATCCCGGCCGGCGCGACCGTCGTGGTCAACATGCTCGGGGACAGCCCGATCATCAACACCTACACGGGCACCGGCCTGGCGGGGGACCAGACCACCGAGATGCGGTCGAAGCTGATGTACAACTTCCCGACCGCCACCAACGCGCAGATCCTCGGCAGCGCGCAGTTCCAGGGGTCGGTGCTGGCGGGCAACCCCGGCGGCACCATGACCCTCGCCCAGCCGGGCATGAACGGCCGGGTCTACCTCGCGGGCAACCTGATCCACACCGGCACGGGCGGCTACGAGCTCCACAGCTACCCGTTCGACGGGGACCTGCCGGACTGCAAGGTGACGCCGAGCCCGTCGCCGACCTCCTCCTCGCCCTCGGCGAGCCCGACCTCGTCGTCCCCGTCGCCGACCTCGCCGAGCCCCACGTCGCCGTCGCCGACGTCGCCGAGCCCGACGTCCCCGTCACCCACCTCGCCGAGCCCGACCTCGCCGAGTCCGACGTCCCCGAGCCCGACGTCGCCGTCGCCGACGTCCCCGAGCCCCACGTCGCCGAGCCCGACGTCCCCGGCCCCGACGTCCCCGAGCGGGACCGCAACCTCGCCGTCGGCCAGCGCGTCCACGACGAGCGCGGGCCCCGGCCCGACCAGTCACCACCCGACCCACCCCGGTGGTGAGCTGCCCTCCACCGGCGCGGGCAACGCCCCGGTGGTCTTCGGCCTGGCCGGCGTCGGCCTGCTCGGCCTCGGTGGACTGGCCGTCCTGGCCGCCCGCCGTCGCGGCCGCCACAGCTGACGCAAGCGTCGGCGCAGGCCGCGACGCGAAGGCCGCCCGGTCGATCCGACCGGGCGGCCTTCGCCGTGCACGCCCTAACCCCGAGGTCCGTCCGGAGCGCGGAGACGTGGAGTCAGTCCGCGGTGAGGAAGCGCTTCACGGTGCGGCGTTCGGCGGCGACGGTGTGCACCGGTTCGCCGATCACCCGGCCGGCCAGCAGGACGGCCAGGCCGCCGAGGTCCTGGCGCAGTACGGCGGCGGCCTCCGCGCGGTCGGCGGCGATCCGGGCGCGGCCGTCGCGGCACCAGCATGGCGGGATCGGGCCTGAGCGGGCCGAGTTCGATGTGCACGCCAACCTCCCCGGGGTCTGACGGACAGTCAGAGTGGGGCATTCCCAAGGTTGATGGCGGTCGAACTCGTGCGCGACGATGAGCTGCGTCACGTCGGGCAGCGCCGTGCGGCCTCGCGTCGTGGGCCGTGCGGTGTCACTCGCCCATGACGTACTTCACGGTCGGGCCGGTGGTCCAGCCGCCGTCCACCGCGAGCTCGGCACCGGTGACGTAGGAGGAGTCGTCGGAGAGCAGGTAGACCACCGCGGTGGCGATCTCGGGCGCCTCGCCGACCCGGCCCATCGGGGTGTTCGGGTAGTTGCCGTCGCCGCGCCGGATGCCGACCGAGGCGGTCATCGGGGTGTACGTCATGCCCGGGTGCACCGAGTTGACCCGGATCCGCTCGGTGCCGAGCTCCACCGCGCCGATCTTGCTGAGCCCGCGCACGCCCCACTTGGAGGCGCCGTATCCGGCGGTGAGCGCCAGGCCCATCAGGCCGGCCGCGGAGGAGATGTTGACGATCGAGCCGCCGCCGACCGCGCGCATGGCCGGGACGACGGTCCGCATGCCGATGAACACGCCGGTCAGGTTGATGTCCACGACCTTGCGGAAGCGCTCGACGCTCTCCTCGGCGAGCAGCGAACCGGTGGAGATCCCGGCGTTGTTGACCAGGCCGTGCACCCCGCCGAACTCCGCCGTCGCGAAGTCCACCACCTGCTGCCAGTCCGCCTCGGAGGTGACGTCGTGGCGGACGAACCGGGCCCGCTGGCCGAGTTCGGCGGCGGTGGCCCGGCCGTCCTCCTCCAGGACGTCGGTGATCACCACGGCGGCGCCGGCCGCGACGGCGAGCCGGGCGGCCTCGGCGCCGAGGCCGCGGGCACCGCCGGTGATGATGACGGTCTTGCCGGTGAGGTCGTTCATGAGGTGCTCCTTCGGGGGGTGGGGGCGGAGAGCATGGCGGCGGACACCGTCACCAGGTCGGCGAGGAAGGTCTCCTCGTCCGTGAGGGGGGTGGACCCGGTGAGGTACTGCTGCGCCCGGTCGGCCAGGGCGGCGCCGATCAGGGTGAGGGCCAGGTCGATCCGTTCCAGCCGGATCGGTTCCGGCAGGGCGGTGATCCGCTCCTCGACCAGCTCGATCAGCCGCCAGTAGCCCCCGCCCGCCAGGGTGGGGTGCGGGGTCCGGGTGCGGACCCCGCTGCTGTGGCTGACCTGGGCGGAGATCCGCAGGCAGTGCCGGCCCCGCTCGGTGCGCAGCTCGGTGGCCTCGGCCGCGATCAGGGCGCCGAGCAGCCCGGGCAGGTCCGCGTCCGCGAGTGCGGGCAGACGCGGCGCGAGGGCCTGCTCGGTGCGGTCCTGGCGGCCGGCCATGATCGCGTCGAGCAGGCCCTCGCGGGAGCCGAAGTGGTACTGCACGGCGGAGGGGTTGCTCTGCCCGGCCAGTCGGGTGATGTCCCTGGTCAGGGCGCCTTCCACGCCTCGGGTGGCGAAGAGTTCCTCCGCCGCCCGCAGCAGCCTCTCGCGGGTCTCGTGGCCCGCCGATGTCCTTGCCATGCGCACCAGATTAATACTGCGCATTATTAACGGCAAAGGGCCCCCGGGATCAACGGCGAAGGGCCCCCGGTCTCCGGCTACGTCACCTCGCCCCGGCGGGAGAAACGTTCCTCCCGCCACTCGCCGCTCGCCAGCACCTCGGCCAGCTGCCGGGCCGCGTCCCACACCTCGGTGTGCGAGAGGTAGAGCGGCGTGAAGCCGAAGCGCATCAGGTCGGGCGCCCGGAAGTCCCCGATCACCCCGCGGGCGATCAGCGCCTGCACCACCGGGTAGCCGTCCGCGTGCCGCAGCGCGACCTGGCTGCCGCGCCGGGCGTGCTCGCGCGGGGTGACCACCTCGACCCCGTCCAGGCCCTCGACCAGCGCGATGAACAGGTCGGTCAGCGCCAGGCTCTTGGTCCGTACGGCGGCCAGGTCGGCCCGCTCCCAGATGTCCAGCGAGACCTCCAGCGAGGCCTGGCCGAGCAGTGAGGGCGAGCTGGTCAGGAAGCGTCCGATGCCGGGCTTGGGGTCGTACCCGGGCTCGAAGGCGAACGGGCGGGCGTGCCCGAACCAGCCGCTCAGCGGCTGCTGCGGACCGGCCGCCAGGTGCCGTTCGGCGACGTACAGGAAGGCCGGTGAGCCGGGGCCGGAGTTGAGGTACTTGTAGCTGCAGCCGACCGCGAAGTCCGCTCCGGCGGTGCCGAGTTCGATCGGCAGCGCGCCCACCGAGTGGCACACGTCCCAGATCATCAGGGCGCCCGCGGCCTGCACCCGGGCGGTGATCCCGGGCATGTCCAGCAGTTCGCCGGTGCGGTAGTCCACGTGCGACAGGACGACCGCGGCGACGTCGCCGTCCAGGTGCCGGTCCAGCTCCTCGGGGCGGATCAGCAGGCTGCGCCCGCCCTCGGCCAGGCCGGTCACGCCCTCGGCGATGTACAGGTCGGTCGGGAAGGCCTCGACGTCGCCGAGCACCGTCCGGCGCCCCGGGCGCAGCCGCAGCGCGGCCGAGAGCACCTTGAACAGGTTCACCGAGGTGGTGTCGCAGACGACCACCTCCGCCGGATCGGCCCCGATCAGCGGCGCGATCCGCCGTCCCAGCCGGTACGGCTGCTCGAACCAGCCGGCGTCGTTCCAGCTGCGGATCAGCTCCCGGCCCCACTCCTGCTCGACCACCCGGGCCACCCGTTCGGGCGTGCGCACCGGCAGCGCGCCCAGCGAGTTGCCGTCCAGGTAGATCACCCCGTCCGGCAGGGTGAACTCCTTCCGGAACGCGGCCAGCGGGTCGACGGCGTCCAGCGCCGCGCACTCCTCGCGCGTGATCATGCCCGTCCCCTGTCCGTCGCCTCTGCTCACAGCTCGTCCCGGATCGTCCACAGCTCCGGGAACACGTCCTGCTCGGCCGCCTTGCGCAGCCAGGTCAGCCCGCTGGACCCGCCCGAGCCGGGCTTGCCGCCCATGGTCCGCTTGACCGACATCAGGTGCCGGTGGCGCCAGCGGGTGACCCGCTCGGCCACGTCCAACAGGGCCTCGCCGAGCGGCTGCAGGTGCGCGAACTCCGGCTCGGTGTAGACCCGGCGCCAGGCCGCCGCGACCTCCTCGGAGGGCCGGTGGCGCTGCTCCGATATCTCCGGGCGCACCGCCAGGCCGTGCCGGGCCAGCAGTCCGAGCGCCTCGTCGTACAGCCCGGGGGAGCGCAGCGCCTCGGCCAACTCGGCCTGGACGTCGGGCGATTCGGCGTACATGTTGAGCAGCGCGGCGTTCTTGTTGCCGAGCAGGAACTCCAGGTGCAGGAAGGCCGAGGACTGGAAGCCGGAGGCCTCGCCGAACAGCGCGCGGAAGGAGTTGAACTCCTGCGGCGTCATGGTGGCCAGCAGGTCCCAGGACTCCACCAGCACGTCCTGGACGTGGGTGCCGCGGCGCAGCGCGGCCAGCGCGGCGGCCAGGTCGTCGTCGTGCAGCGCCTGCCGGGCGGCCGTCCACTCGTGCCGCAGCAGGTCGAAGAGCAGCTCCATCACCTGGGTGGTGACGATGAAGGACAGCTCGGCCGGCTCCTTGCTGCGCGGGTGCTGGAGGCTGTGCAGCTCCTCCAGCCGGACGTACTGCGCGTACGGGGTGCCCCGACCCGGCCGGTCCTCCCGACCGAACGACAGGTTGGGCGTCTCCACCGTGTCGTGCCCCATCCCGATCCCTCCTGGTCCGTCCGGGCCTGGTCGCCCGGGGCCGGCGGATCGGACGGACGTCCTGGTTCCACCGGGGAGCCCATTGTGCGGCGCCGTGCCGCCCGGATTGAATGGCCGACGAGCACCGCAACCGGGCTTCGGGTTGTCGTTCGCGAGGCGTTCGACCGATCTGCTTTACGAATGAAAAACCGCTGATCACCACCGCTTCGGGGAGCCCCATGGACGCCGTCGACCGCCGACTGCTGGCCGAACTGCAGGCCGACGCCAGGCTCTCGTACAACGAACTGTCCCGCCGGGTGAGCCTGTCCGCACCCGCGGTGGCCGAACGGGTCCGCCGGCTGGAGGCGGACGGGGTGATCAGCGGCTACCACGCCCATGTCGACCCCACCCGGGCCGGGCTGCCGATCACCGCGCTGGTGCAGGTCCAGTGCTACGGCCCGCGCTGCGTGCTGCGCGACCCCGAGGTGGCGACCTGGCCGGAGGTGCTGCAGCTGCACCGGGTCACCGGCGGGGCCTGCTGCGTGCTGCTGGTCGCGGTCGCCACCATGGCCGAGTTCGAGGCGCTCTGCGACCGGCTCGGCGGGTACGGCCCGCCGGCCAGCTCGATGATCCTCTCCAGCCCGGTGCCCTGGCGGCCGCTGCTGCCGTCCTAGTGAGCGGACCGGCAGACGGTCGAGCTGCACCCCCCGGGGCCGGTCCGCTGGCCTTGACGTGGACGTCAGGGGGTAGCTTCCTCGGCATGCCGAACGAGCGCCACATCCTGCTGCTGCCCGGGAGCCTGCGGGCCGGTTCCGCCAACGAGGCCGTGCTGCGCACCGCCGCCGCCGTGGCCGGATCCCTGCCGGGGTTGCGGACCACCTACTACTCCGGGCTGGCCGGGCTGCCGCACTTCGATCCGGACCTCGACACCGATCCGCTGCCCGGGCTGGTGGCCGGACTGCGGGCGGCGATCGAGGCGGCCGACGCGCTGCTGGTCTGCACCCCCGAGTACGCCGGGACGCTGCCCGGTTCGTTCAAGAACCTGCTGGACTGGACGGTCGGCGGGATCGAGATCTCGGACAAGCCCGCCGGCTGGATCAACTGCGCCGCCCCGAACCGCGGCCACGGCGCCGAGGCGACCCTGCGCACCGTCCTCGGCTACACCGGCGCGGCCGTGCTGGACGGGGCCTGCGTCCAGATCCCGCTGGAACGCGGCGCGGTCGGCCCGGACGGGCTGGTCGCCGACCCGCTGGTGCGCGGGCGGATCGGCGAGGTGCTGACCCGCCTGGCGGCCGGCTGACGGTCCCGGTGCGCCGATGCCGGGGGCGCACCGCCGGAAGGCCTCAGTGCGCCGCCGTCAGCGGCACCCCGATCCCGGCCAGGCCCTCCAGGAAGAGCTCCACGCCGACCGCCGCCAGCAGCAGCCCGAGCAGCCGGGACAGCACCTCCAGCGAGGTGCTGTGGGTGCGCCGCATCAGCGGTGCGAGCACGGCCACGCAGACGTAGTTGAGCACCGCCACGCCCACGTACGCGCCGGCCACGGCGGCCTTCCAGCCCCAGTCGTTCCGGTTCAGCGAGGCGACCAGCACGGCGGTGATCGCGAGCGGGCTGGCGATGTACGGCAGCAGCAGTTCGCGGATGCCGTCCGCCAGCGGGTTGGTCAGGTGCTCGTCCTCGTCGCCGTCCCCGCCGAGGTGCACGCCGAAGACCAGGGCGACCGCGTAGACGAAGAAGATCGCCCCGCCTGCGAGCTGCAGCGACTGGTCGCTGATGTGGAACAGGGTGGTGAGCTCGTCCGCGCCGAAGCCGAGCACCAGGCCGATCACCGCCGAGATGACTGTGCTGAACGCGGCGAGTCTGCGCAGCTCCCGGTTGCTGCGGGTGCCGGCCAGCCGGGCGAAGGACAGCATGGTCTTCGGCGGGCCGACCACGGCGAAGAAGGTGATGAAGGCGCTGCCGAGGTTGAAGACGAACATGCGTCCAGCATGACCGTGACGCCCGGCGCGCCCCGCCCGCCACGCCATGCCCCGCGCTCGGGCGTGGCGGGAATCTCCCCGTTCGCGGTTCATCCCCCCGTTCATTCCCCGCGGCGGGCGGATTCGCCCGGATGGCGGTCCCGGCTCGAACGGGTGGGCGCTCTCGGGTGCCATGGAGGTGGCTGCGACCGCTTCCGGCGGCACGGCCGGCGGTACGACCACTCCTTGGCGGAAACGAGGATGCGACATGTGCCTGAACCGTAAGGACCTGGGCCTGCTGGCCCTGCGCAGTGCGGTCGGCGGGGTGCTGATCGCGCACGGCACCCAGAAGCTGTTCGGCTGGTTCGGTGGCGCCGGCCTGGAGGGCACCACCCAGGCGATGGACCACATGGGCTTCCACCCGGCCCGGCAGAGCGCCATCGCGGCGGGCCTCGGCGAGGCGGGCGGCGGGGCGCTGCTGGTGGCCGGGCTGGCCACCCCGGCGGCCGGCGCGGTGGTGGCCGGGACGATGGCCGGGGCGGTCGCGGTGCACGCCCCGGCGGGCTTCTTCGTGACCGGCGGCGGCTACGAGTACCCCGCGTTCCTCGGCGCGATCGGCCTGGCCACCGGCCTGGCCGGCCCCGGGCGGTACTCGCTGGACCACGCCACCGGGCACGTCTTCGACCGGCCGTGGGTCGGCCTGGCGGCCTTCGTGGCGAGCGCGGCCTCGGCGTACGGGGTGGTGGCGCGCCGCCGCCACCTGGTGCGGCTGCGCGAGGAGCGGGCGGCGGTGGAGGCGGACGAGCAGGAGGGCTCGGGGCTCTCCTAGCCCTCGGTGACTTCACCCGGAGGCAGCACCCCTGCTGGCGGGGGTGGCGGGCGGCTCGGAGGGTGGGCGGAGAGGTGTGCCGGGCAGCCCGGCGCCCCGAAGGAACGAGGAACCCCCATGGACCGTACGGACCTCCGGCCGCCCGCCCGGGCCGTCTCCGGGCAGCGGGCGAACCGCCCGATCAGCCGTCACCACCGTTGGGCCGCAGGCGTGTTGGCCGCCGCCGTGCTCGGTTCGGCGGTGCTGGCGGGCTGTTCCTCCGGCAAGAGCGCGAGCAGCTCGGCCTCCTCGGCGGCCGGGGAGGCGCAGAAGCTGGCCAGTGCCGCCGCCTCCGCCGCGTCGGCGCTGGCCTCGGCGGCCGGCGGGATCGCCGGCGGGGTGGGCGGGGTGATCGCCTCGGCGGAGGCCGAGGCCTCGTCGGCGATCTCGGCGGCCTCCTCGGCGGTCGCCGGGATCAAGGGCGGGCTGGACGCCAAGGGGGACGTCTCGGCGGGGGCGGTGACGACCGGTTCGGACGGGAAGCCGGAGGTCCGGCTGACCGTCACCAACCACGGGCAGCAGTCGTACCGGTACGTGATCCAGGTGAACTTCACCGACGCCGGCGGCAAGCTGCTGGACGCGACCGCGGTGACCGTCGACGACGTGGCCCCGGGGCGGAGCTCCGAGGTCGTCGCGAACGCCAACCGGAGCCTCGGCGGCACGGTCAAGGTCGAGGTGGCCAACGCCGTCCGCTACTGAGGCGGATGACGAACCCGCTGGTCGGGCCCGGTGCGGACCGGGGACGGAACCTTAAGCGGGGCTCAAGGCCCAACAGCACCCCTTGACGGGCGAGTTGGTCTAGTCCATTTTTATTGCCCAGGTGCAGGGAGCCCCTGAACCGGCGTCACCGGCCTCGTACCGGGGGCGCCGGTTCGGCACATCCCGGTGTCCGTCATGGCCTGCCCGCTCTACTCCCCACCCCCTGATCTGTCATGTCCCGGTCGTCCGGCCCCACCCCGGACGCACGACCCCGCCGGGCGACGGAACCCCCACGACCAGGAGTCACGCACCCATGCTGCGTTCACGCATTGAAAGGGCCGGGACCCCGGCTCCGGACGGGCCCCGCCGGCGCCGCCCGAAGAGCCTGGCCGCGATCGCGGCCGGCACCACCGCCTCCCTGCTGCTCGGCGCGGGCCTCGCGCTGACCGGCGGCGGCGCGGCCAACGCCGCGACCACCAACTCCACCGGCGCGCCCGCCACCAGCGGCGGCCTCAAGGTCGCCTACTACGACCAGTGGTCGATCTACGCGAACGGGTACTACCCGAAGACGATCCAGGACACCGGCGTGGCCGGGAAGCTGGACTACCTGATCTACGACTTCGCCAACATCTCGCCGACCGACCTGGGCTGTTTCGAGGCGACCAAGGCCGCCGACACCAACGACAACAACCCCAACGCCGGTGACGGCGCGGCCGACGCGTTCGCGGACTACCAGAAGAGCTTCGGCTCGGACATCTCGGTGGACGGCGTCGGCGACGTCTGGAACCAGCCGATCGCGGGCAACTTCAACCAGCTGAAGAAGCTGAAGGCGAAGAACCCCAACCTCAAGATCCTGCTCTCGATCGGTGGTTGGACCTACTCCAAGTACTTCTCGTCGGCGGCCGCCACGGACGCCTCGCGCAAGCACCTGGTCTCGTCCTGCATCGACATGTTCATCAAGGGCAACCTCCCGTCCGACGCCGGCTACGGCGGCCCGGGCACCGGTGCGGGCATCTTCGACGGCATCGACATCGACTGGGAGTACCCGGGCGGCGGCGGCCACACCGGCAACATCTCCAGCCCGGCCGACAAGCAGAACTTCACCCTGCTGCTGCAGGAGTTCCGCAACCAGCTGGACGCCCAGGGCAAGGCCGACAACAAGACCTACGCCCTGTCGGCGGCGGTCGGCGCCGGCCAGGACAAGATCATGAACGTCGAGACCGACAAGATCGGTCAGTACCTGACGTTCATGGACGTCATGACCTATGACATGCACGGCGGTTGGGACCCCCAGGGTCCGACCAACCATCAGGCCCCGCTGTACTCCGGCCCGAACGACCCGTCGACCCCGGCCAAGCCGGGCAACGGCAAGTACTCGATCGACAACGCCATCAAGGCGTGGACGGTCGGCGACCCGCAGTACGGCATCCCCGGCGGCTTCCCGGCCAACAAGATCAACATGGGTGTGCCGTTCTACTACCGCGGCTGGACCGGCGTCCAGAACAACGGCAAGAACGGCCTCTTCCAGCCCGCCACCGCCCCGGCGACCGGCGCCGCGATGTCCGGCAACGTCGCGGGCATCCAGATGTACAAGGAGCTGGCCGGCTTCGTCGACAACCCCTCCAAGACCTTCTGGGACGACGACGCCAAGGCGACCTACTTCTACGACGGCAACACCTTCTGGAGCGGTGAGGACGCCCGGTCCATCCAGGCCAAGCTCGACTACGCGCACTGCAACGGGCTCGGCGGCTCCTTCGCCTTCTCGCTGTACGACCTGGGGACCAACACCAGCCTGTTCGACACGATGGTTAACGCCACCAACGGCTCCGCGGCCGGCTGCCCGGCCCCGCCGACCGGCACCCCGACCCAGACCCCGACCCAGACCCCGACCGGCACCCCCACCGGTACGCCCACGGGCACCCCGACCGGCACGCCCACCGGGACCCCGACCGGCACGCCGACCGGCACCCCGACCACGCCGGCCACCTGCGCCGCCGCCCCGAGCTGGGACCCGAACGCCACCTACGCGGCCGGCGGCACCAAGGTCTCCTGGAAGGGCCACTACTACACCAACAAGTGGTGGACCAAGGGCGACGACCCGAGCCAGAGCGGCCAGTGGGGCGTCTGGACCGACAACGGCCCCTGCTGAGCGACCGGGCACCACGTGAGCACCACCTGAGCACCACCTGAGCACCATCTGAGCCGAAACGAGTCCGGCCCGCCGGGGGAGCACCCCCGGCGGGCCGGACTCACGCGTTCCGGCGGGCCGGCGTCACGTCGCCAGGTCGGCGGTGCGCCCGAGCGCGTCCGGCTGGCTCTCCTCGATCCGCCGCAGCATCCGGGCCAGCAGCGCGGAGAGCGCGGTGCGCTCCTCGCCCACCACGTCCTGCAGCAGCTCCTCCTCGAACACCGCCGCCATCCGCATCGACTCCAGCCACTTGTCGCGGCCGTTCTCGGTCAGCTCGATGATCACCCGGACCCGGTTGGTCTCGTCCCGCTCCCGGGTGACCAGGTCCTCGGCCACCATCCGGTCGATCCGGTGGGTCATCGCGGCCGGGGTGAGCCCCAGCCGCTTGGCCAGCTCGCCCGGTCCCAGTCGGTACGGGCTGCCGCTCACCACGAGCGCCTTGAGCACCTCCCACTCGGCGGAGGTGATTCCGAGCACGGTCAGCTGCCGGTCGTACGCCACGCCCATCCGCCGGGAGACCCGGTTGAGGGTCTGCACGATCGTCTCCACCTGGGGGTCGACGGTGGGGAACTCCCGCTGGTAGAGGGCCACTTGCTCGGCGATGCCGAACTCCAGGGGGGTGGCCGGCGGGAGCTTCTCGGCAGCCGGCGACGGCTTGTCCGTAGTCATGCGGACCAGTGTCGCACGGTCGTGCACTCCTTAAGCCTTTGACTCCGCAGTCTTCCGGTGCTAAGACTTTATCTCGTCACACTTTAGGTCTGAAATCTTCCGGCCTTAAGAGTTACCAGTCGAAACCAGGAAGGGATGTGCACGGTGACCGGCACGGTGAAGCAGCAGAGGCAGCAAGGACGTGGGGCGGGCGGCCCGCTGCGCCGCGTCCAGATCGGCAACGCGCTCAGCGCGTTCGGCAGCGGGTTCACGATGCCGTACATGTTCGTGTACGTGGACCAGGTGCGCGGGCTGGGTTCGCTGGCGGCCGGGATGGTCTTCACCGTCTTCGCGCTGGCGGCGCTCGCCGTCCTCCCGTTCACCGGGCGCGGCATCGACCGGTACGGTCCCCGTCCGGTGCTGCTGGTGGGCGCCGCGCTCGCCGCGAGTGGCGCGTTCGCCTTCGGCCACGCCACCGGCACCCCGGCCCTGCTGGTCTCCTCCTTCCTGTTCGGTGCGGGTGTCACCACCTGCCAGCCGGCGCTCGCCACGATGATCGTCCGCTGCTCCACGGCGGCGACCCGCTCGCACGCCTTCGCGCTGCAGTTCACCCTGGTCAACCTGGGCATGGGCATCGGCGCGCTGGTCGGCGGGCAGATCGTGAACGTCGCCGACCCGGCCAGCCTGACCCGGCTGTTCACCATCGAGGCGATCACCTTCCTCGGCCTGGCCCTGGTCACCGGCAGCGCCCGGATACCCAAGGCCCAGCTGACCGCCGTCCAGGGGAAGAGCGACGGCCCGACCGGCCTGCGCGCCCTGCTCGCCGACAAGGCGATGGTGCGCCTGAGCATCCTCGCCGGGCTGATCTTCTTCACCTGCTACGGCCAGTTCGAGTCCGGTGTCGCGGCCTTCGCCACCGACACCGTCGGCACCGCGCCGTCCACCCTGGGCTTCGCGATCGGCGCCAACGCGGTGACCATCGTGGTGCTGCAGATGTTCATGGTGCGGATCACGGCCCGCCGCCGCCGCACCACCGCGATGGCCGCGGCCGCCGTGGTCTGGCTCGGCGCCTGGGCGATGGCCCTGGTGGCCGGCCTGATCCGGACCGAGGCCATGGCCGCCACGGTCGCCATCGTCTCGATCTACGCCCTGTTCGGCGTCGGCGAGTCGCTGCTCGCGCCCACCATGGGCCCGATGGTCGCGGAGCTCGCCCCGGCCCGACTCCTCGGCACCTACAACGCCGGGTACGCCCTGGTGAAGCAGATCGCGATCGCGGTCGGCCCGGCCGTCGGCGTGCTGCTGGTCGGCTCCGGCACCTGGCCGCTCTACCTCGCGGCCATGGCGGGCTCGACGCTGCTGATCGTCGTGCTGGCGCTGCGGCTGCGCCCGTACCTCACGGCGGAGCAGGACAACGCGGCCCCGGCCGTGGTCCACACCCCGGCCCCGGTCCGGGAGCTGCAGACCGCCGCCTGACGCACCGGTCCGCAGCCGTTGCGGACGGCCGTTCGACGGGCGCCGACCAGGTCACCTGGTCGGCGCCCGTCGCGCTTGGCTTCCCGGGCACCGCCACATAGTGTCAGTGGCTGTTGACCGCCCGGCCCCGGCCCGGGCAGCAGACCCGGGCCCGGCGCAGCACCCGCGGGCCCCGCAGACAGGCGATCGGCGAGGCTATGACGCAAGCGGCGCTCACGCATCCTTCGGCGGCCCAGGCCACCGCCGACCCGGACCCGGCACCGGCCCCGCGCGGGCTGCTGCGCTGGGCCGCCGACCGCTCCGGCTGGCTCGGCCCGATCGGCGTCGCCCTCTTCGCCGGCCTGCTGCGGTTCTGGAACCTCGGCAACCCCAACGCCTTCGTCTTCGACGAGACGTACTACCCCAAGGACGCCTGGTCCCTGCTCCAGCAGGGCTACGAGGGCACCTGGCCCGACCACGCCAACGCGGACATCCTGGCCGTCCCGCAGTCCGTCCCGCTCAGCTCCGCGCCCGAGTTCATCGCCCACCCGCCACTCGGCAAATGGGTGATGGCGGTCGGTGAGCAGCTGTTCGGCCTGCACCCCTTCGGCTGGCGGTTCATGACCGCGCTGCTCGGCACCCTCGCCGTGCTGATGCTGGCCCGGATCGGCCGCCGGCTGTTCGGCTCCACCCTGGTCGGCTGCACCGCCGCCCTGCTGATGTCCGTCGACGGCCTCCAGCTGGTGATGAGCCGGGTCGGCCTGCTCGACGGCATCCAGATGTTCTTCGTGCTGGCCTCCTTCGGCGCCCTGCTGATCGACCGCGACCACGCCCGCGCCCGGCTGGCCGCGGCCGCCGGGGCCGGCGTCGACGGCGACACCGTGCGGCTGGGCCTGCGCCCCTGGCGGATCGCCGCCGGGGTGCTGATCGGCGCCGCGGGCGCGGTCAAGTGGAACGGCGCCCCGATCCTCGCCGCCTTCGGCATCCTGACCGTGCTCTGGGACCAGTCCGGCCGCCGCGGCGCCGGCGCCCGGCACCCCTGGCGGTCCATGCTGCGCCGGGACGCCGTGCCCGCCTTCCTCGCCATGGTCGGCTCCGCCGTGGTGGTGTACGTCGGGGCCTGGAGCGGCTGGCTGGCCAACGGCGCGAACAGCGGCGGCGGCTACGACCGGCACTGGGCGGACGGCCGCGCCGGGCTCTCCCCGGACCACGCCTTCGGCATCCCGCTGCCGCAGGTCTCGATGAGCTGGGTGCCCGCGCCGCTGCGCAGCCTGTGGCACTACCACTCGCAGATGTACGACTTCAACACCGGTCTGAGCACCCCGCACACCTACCAGTCCAACCCCTACGCCTGGCTGGTCGACGGCCGCCCGGTGTCGATGTACTGGGAGCAGGTCCCGGCCGGGACGCACGGCTGCACCTCCTCCGGCGGCTGCGCCTCGCAGATCCTCGGCCTGGGCACCCCGTTCCTGTGGTGGGCGGCCTGCTTCGCGCTGGTCTACCTGCTGTGGCGCTGGTTCTTCCGCCGCGACTGGCGCTCGGGCGCCGTGCTCTGCGCGGTGGCCGGGATCTACCTGCCCTGGTTCCAGTACCAGGAGCGGACGATCTTCTCCTTCTACATGGTCGTGCTGGTGCCGTTCCTCTGCCTGGCCGTCGCCCAGATGCTCGGGGCGATCCTCGGCCCGGCCGGCTGCAGTCCGGTCCGCCGCCGCTACGGGGCGGTCGGGGCGGGGCTGATCGTGCTGGCCGTCGTCGGCTGCTTCGCCTTCTTCTACCCGCTGTACACGGCGGAGGTGATCCCGATGTCGTCCTGGCAGGACCGGATGTGGTTCACCAGCTGGATCTGATGCCGCTCGCGGCCGCCGGCGGCGGGCAGCTGCTGCCGGTCACCCCGATGCTCGGGGTGGTCACCGCGGTGCTGCTGCTGGCCGCCGTGGCGGTGGCCGGGTGGGGTCGGCTCGGCCACGGGCGGGCGGTGGCCCGGGCCGGGCTGCGGGCCGTCGTCCAGCTGGCGGCCGTCGCCGCGGTGATCAGCTGGGTGGTCGCCTCGCTCTGGTGGTCGGTGCTGTTCGTGCTGCTGATGTTCTCGGTGGCGGTGCGCACCGCCGGGCGGCGGATGACCCCGGGCCCCGGCTGGGTCTGGGCGGCGGCCCCGATCGGCGTCGGGGTGCTGCCGGTGCTCCTGCTGCTGCTGGGCGTCGGACTGCTGCCGCCCAAGGGCCTGTCGGTGATCCCGGTCGCCGGCATCCTGATCGGTGGCGCGCTCTCCGCCACCTCGCTGGCGGGCCGGCGCGCCCTGGACGAACTGCGGCAGCGGCGCGGCGAGGTGGAGGCGGCGCTCGCGCTCGGTTTCGAGGGGCGGGAGGCGCGGCTGGAGATCTGCCGGACGGCGGCCGCGACCTCGCTCGTCCCGGCGCTGGACCAGACCCGTACGGTCGGCCTGGTCACCCTGCCCGGCGCCTTCGTCGGGATGCTGCTGGGCGGGGCCTCGCCGGTGCAGGCGGGCGCGGTGCAGCTGTTCGTGCTGATCGGACTGCTGGCGGTGGAGTCGGTGGCGGTCGTGGTGGTGTTGGAGCTGGTCACCCGGGGGCTGGTGACGGCCGGACCGGTCGACGGCGTCGGGTAGGCTGGAACGCGTTGAAGGGGAGTAGCCCTCCACCGGACCGTCGACATACTGGCCCCATGGGGCCCGGCGCCCGGGGCACCGCTCGGAGAGCGGTTGCCGGCGAGACCTTCGGCCGCAGTGCTGTGACCATTGACCAGTGCTGTCGGGCCGAAGCGTCCCCTGACGGACCTGCGGAGGCCGGACAGCCGACCGAGGGGTTCCTCCGATGAGTGTGACCGTTGCCGCGTTGACGTTCGGCATCATCTTCCTGGCCGAGCTGCCGGACAAGACCGCGCTGGCCAGTCTGGTGCTCGGCACCAAGTACCGGGCGAGCTACGTCTTCGCGGGGGTCGCCGCCGCCATGCTGGTCCAGGTGGTGCTGGCCCTGGTCGCCGGTCAGCTGCTCTCGCTGCTGCCGCACCGCTGGGTGGAGGGCGTCACCGGTGCGCTGTTCCTGGTCGGCGCGGCGATGCTGCTGTTCCACGGTGACGAGGACGAGGAGGGGCACGCCGCCAAGGAGCCGTCCTCGAACCGCTTCTGGAAGGTGGCCGGGACCAGCTTCCTGGTGGTCGCGGTCGCCGAGTTCGGCGACCTGACCCAGATCATGACCGCCAACCTGGCCGCCAAGTACGCCGATCCGCTGGCCGTCGGCCTGGGCTCCTGGCTGGCGCTGTGCGCGGTCGGCGGGATCGCCATCGTGGGCGGGCAGAAGCTGCTCAAGCACGTGCCGATGAAGCTGATCGTCCGGGTGGCGGCGGCGATCATGGTGGTGCTGGCCGGGATCAGCATCTTCGGGGCGATCACCGGCTGACGGAGGTCAGCAGGTGTTGCGCTTGTCCAGGGCGGCGCGGGTGTTGGGACCGTACACGCCCTTCTTGTCGCCCTGGACCCCCTGGATCCGCTGGAAGTAACTGATGTAGCTCGCGGTGTCGCTGTCGTAGTCGCCGGTCACCGGTACGTCCATCCAGCACAGCGCGACGGCGAGCTTGGTCTGCATCGTCGAGACATCCGGTCCTGACATCCCCATCTGGAGCACCCGTGCCGTCGGAGTCTGAGTCGGCGTCGGGGTGGGGGTCGGGGTCGGCGTGGGGGTGGGGGTCGGGGAAGGCGTCGTCGCCGTGGGGGTGGGGGTCGGCGTGGGCGTGGGCGTCGGAGGGGCCGTGCGGGTCGGGCTCGGCTTGCGGGTGGGCGTCGGGGTCGGGCTCGGCGCCTCCGTGGTCGGGGCCGGGTCGGTGGGCGCCGGGGCGGCCAGGGTCGGCGGGTCCACCGGGGCGGGCGCGAGCGTGGTGGTGGGCGCCGGCTCGGCCCGGCGGGTCGGCTCGGCGGAGGGCGTCACCGCGTAGGCGAGGCCCACGGTGAGCGCCACCAGGGCGGCGCCGACGCCCGCGATCAGTCCCTTGTGCCGGGCGAACGGGCTGCGCTCGGCCTGTTCGGCGGCCCGGCGCGCGGCGCGGCCGGTGGGGGCGTCGTCGGGTTCGGGCGCCCCGTTGCCGAACGGGAAGTAGCCGAGGTCGCCCGCACCGCCGGGCGGGGTGGCCGGGCCGGGCGGGACCGGCGGCAGCACGGTGGTGGCGGTGCTGCCGTACGCGTCCGGTGCGGGGCCGGGCACGGGCGGCAGGACGGTCGTCGCGTAGGCGTCCGCGTCCGGCCCGAGCGGGGGCGTGCCCGGTCCGCCCTGGGGGGCCGGCCGCCCCGGCGGGACCGGCGGCAGCACGGTGGTGGCGAACGGGTCGGTGGCGAACGGGTCGGTGGTCAGCGGCGGCTCGTCCGCGACCTGGCCGGACGCCTGCGGCACGTACGGGCGGACCAGCGGCGGGCCCTCCAGGTGCGGGAGGACGGCGGTCTCGTCCAGGCTCCGGTCGAGGAGGCAGCCGCACCCGGTGGCGCGTGCGGCGCCGCACGTCGGGCAGTGCTGGTCCGGCATCGGCCGGTCCTCCTCGGTTCTCGGTTCTCGGTCGGTCGCTGGGCTCCGGGCCGGTCCCGGGCGCACGATCGCGCCTGATTATGCAGGACGTCCCGGAGGGGGGACAGGGGCGTCCGTCCCCCGGCGGGGGTGTTGTGCGGGTTGGTGGTGGTTGGCCCCCGGGGAAACCGCCGGTCGGGGCCGGGCGGGCCCGGCGCTTACGTTCGGCTCAACCGGGCGGTGCATAACGGGACATATCTGCCAGCATGGGGAACTGGGAGTGATCATCCGCCCCAGCCCCGCGACCCTACGGAGAGGCCATGCCGCCGGTGGAGACGCCATGACGGACCCGCTCGCCGCGTCCGACCGCGGCCCGGCGCCCGCGCCCGGCCCGCCGGAGGCCACCGTCCCCAACCTGTGGGTGCCGATCGGCGCCCTGCTGCTGGCGATGCTGCTGGCCGCCCTCGACCAGACCATCGTCTCCACCGCGCTGCCCACCATCGTCAGCGACCTCGGCGGCCTGGACCACCTCTCCTGGGTGGTCACCGCCTACCTGCTGGCCTCCACCGCCGCCACCCCGCTGTGGGGCAAGCTCGGCGACATGTACGGCCGGAAGCGGTTCTTCCAGGCCTCCATCGTGATCTTCCTGATCGGCTCGGTGCTCTGCGGACTCGCCCAGGACATGGGCGAGTTGATCGCCTTCCGGGCGCTCCAGGGCCTCGGTGGCGGCGGGCTGATGGTGCTCTCCCAGGCGATCGTCGGCGACCTCGTCGCACCCCGGGACCGCGGCAAGTACCAGGGCGTCTTCGGCGCCGTCTTCGGCGTCACCAGCGTGCTCGGACCGCTGCTCGGCGGCCTGTTCGTCGACAACCTCAGCTGGCGCTGGGTGTTCTACGTCAACCTGCCGATCGGCGTGGTCGCCCTGGTGGTGATCGCCGCCGTGCTGCACAGCACGGAGGTCCGGCGCGAGCACCGGATCGACTACCTGGGCACCGCGCTGATCGCCGCCGTCGCCACCTGCCTGGTCCTGATGACCTCGCTCGGCGGCACCACCTGGGCCTGGAGCTCCTGGCAGGTCGTCGGCCTGGGCGTGCTCGGGCTGCTGCTGCTGGTCGCCTTCGTCGAGGTGGAGCGGACGGCCGTCGAACCCGTCCTGCCGCTGCGGCTGTTCCGCTCCCGGACCTTCAGCCTGGTCGCGGTGATCTCCTTCGTGGTCGGCTTCGCGATGTTCGGCGCGCTCACCTACCTGCCGACCTTCCTCCAGGTCGTCCAGCAGGTCTCGCCCACCATGTCCGGGATCCACATGCTGCCGATGGTGCTCGGCATGCTGCTCACCTCGATCGGCTCCGGCCAGATCGTCGCCCGCACCGGTCACTACCGGATCTTCCCGATCGCCGGGACGGCCGTCACCACGGTCGGGCTGCTGCTGCTCTCCCGGCTGGACGAGCACAGCAGCACCGGCGAGATGAGCCTCTACTTCCTGGTCTTCGGCCTCGGGCTGGGCCTGGTGATGCAGGTGCTGGTGCTGATCGTGCAGAACTCGGTCGGCTACCAGGACCTCGGCGTGGCCACCGCCGGTGCCACCTTCTTCCGCTCCATCGGCGCCTCCTTCGGCGTCTCGATCTTCGGCACGATCTTCGCCGGCGGCCTGCGCTCCCGGCTCGCCGACGCCCTGGCCGGGCATCCGCTGCCACCGGGCCTCCAGGTGGAGGCGATCACCGCCGACCCCCGGCTGATCACCCGGCTGCCGGCCGCCGTCCAGGCCGGGGTGCACCACGCGTACGCCGAGTCGATCACCCGGGTGTTCCTGTACGCGGTGCCCGTCGCGCTGCTCGCCTTCGTGCTGTCGCTGTTCCTGCGGGAACAGAAGCTGCGCTCCACGGTCACCGCGCCCGACCTGAGCGAGTCCATCGGGATCAACCCGGTCGAGCGGTCCTCGCTGGACGAGATCGCCCGCGCGCTGTCCGTGCTGAGCAGTCGGGAGGCCCGGCGCGACCTCTTCCGGCGGATCACCGCCACCGCCGGGCTCGACCTGCTGCCCGCCTCCAGCTGGCTGCTGCTGCAGATGCACCACCACGGCTCGGTGGAGCCGGCCGAACTCGCCGAACGGCGGATCGTCCCGATCGCGGTGGTCGAGGAGGCCGTCCGGGAGGTCGAGGGCCGGGGCCTCGCCGCCCGCACCGGCGGCCTGCCGCTGCGGCTCACCGAACCGGGGCAGCAGGCGGCGCTGCGGCTGGTCGCCGCCCGGCGCACCCAGCTGGCGGAACTGCTGGGGGACTGGGACGACGAGCAGTACGAGGACCTCGCCGAGCTCCTCACCCGGCTCAGCTCCGCGCTCTGCGCCGACCGGCGCGACCGCCCGGACCCGCCGCTCCGCCCGCAGCCGCCGTACCGGGGGGAGGGGCGGTCGTTCTAAGGCGTGTCCTGCCGGTGCGGTGTCGGCTCGGCACCGGTTCAGGGGGCGCCGAACCACCGCGGGGTGTCGAGCCGCCGTCGTCGCCTCCGCCTCCCCGTCGCACGCCTACAACCCCGACGCCCGCACCCCCGAGGGCGCCTGCGGCCTCGCCCCGCGCGACGCCGACCGCCTGCTCCCGGCCCCGGCTCACCCGGCGTGTGAGGTGTAGCAGACTGCTCGTGAGCAACCGAGCCGACGGCCGTACGGGCCCCGGCGGATCAGTGAGGAGCGGCATGTCCGTCGTCAAGATCAATGAATGTGTCAAGCCGCTCACATAAACTGCTCATCGGCCACCGCGAGGCGGGCGGCCGGACGACGGAGCCCCGCCCATGCGCCGCTGTGGGAGACGCAAGGACGGGGCGGATCGTGGTTACGCGGGTGCGGACTGCCCGCCGCTGTGCCCGTCGCCGGGCCGGTGCTTCCGTGGCCGGTAGGGACGGCCTTTCGGCGTGTACCGGTACGGGTCCGGCTGGTCCGGGTGGCGGGTCATCCACCGGCCGCACCGGAAACAGAAGCCCTCTCCCACTTCCGGGTCAAACGCGATGGGCTGATCACACAGCGGGCAGTCCACGGGTCTCCTACGCGCTCAGGTCGAACTCCCCGCTCTTGACGGCGCTGGTGAACTCCACCCACGCCTCGCGGGTCATGGTGACCACCTCACCGGGCCGCTCGCTGTCGCGCAAGGCGACGACGCCGGGCACGTTGAGGGCCACCTCGGGGCACGCCTTGCGCACGGTGTTCTGGCAGGCCGCCATGGCGACGAACTCGAAGTCGGGACGCTCGGTCATCTGCCGTTCCCTTCACTGAGCCGGCGCGAGGAACTTCCGCGCGCCGTGGTGCACTTGCAGGCCCGTCCCGGCCGGATTCCCAGACAGCCGGGACGGGGGTCTAGGAGGCCGTCTCCGGGCGGTCCGGGGTCCGGCGGTCGTCGTCCGCCTTCGGGGTCCTCTCGCACCGGTTGTGGGTCGGCAGGAAGCGCGGACGGTCGTTGACCTTGCGTACCTCGTGCCGGAGGCGCCGGAGCGTCAGCGATTCCGCGACGGGTTCGAGCGGCGGGGTGTCGTCGCCCTGGCCGTCGTCGTCGTAGGGCACGGGCCCGCCGAGGAAGTGAGTCCAACTCGGTCGAAGGAACCCGGGGTCACTCCCCATCGGGCACCGCCATGCATTCGCGGTCAGCGATGTGCTGCTCCCGCCACTTGGCGATCTTTCGCCGGATCGTCGGGTGTTCGAAGTGGTCGGCGTCGAGCGCATCGAAGTACAGGCAGGACGGGCACTCGTCGGCGTCCGGCACGGGCGTCTCCGGCGTTCGCAGCGAGATCTCATACAGAGACACGGGCCACCGCCTTGCACGCGGGCTGATGCTGCGCCCGAAGCGCTTGAAGCTGCCGGATGACGGCGGGACGGCGAAGGATGCGGTATCGCTTCGTCAGCTCCGCCCGCATGATCCGGCGGAACGCGTGGCACACGGCGCAGTCAGGCTGCGTCACGGGGCGCCTCCCAGTTCAGCGGCGCGTATTTGAACGGCTCCGACGGCTTGTTCGCAGCCTCGGCCCGGCTCTGCCGGTAGTCGGCACGGCAAGCGGCGACCAGGGCCGCGCTGGCGCGCTTGCTGGGGGGCCGGATGCGTCGATCGGCTTCGCGTCCGGCGGCCGTGCGCTCTCTCTCAGCCGTCATCGCCGTTGGCCCTCCACATGCTGAATGCCCGTCACGTCCGGAGGACGGTACGGGCACCCATGTGTTGCAACGGGGACAAACTGTCCCCCTACCTAAACGATCTACGCGGCGACTCCGATTGACTCGGCCAGCGCGACCGCCGACGCCTTCAGAGGCCCCACGGCCGTGCGTTCGATCGACGCTGCCAGGCTCCGTGCCCCCGGTACGTAACGAACGCCTTCGGGGGTGACCGACACGGCTTCGCCAAGGTAGTGAACGGCAGCCGCCATCTCCTTGCGCTGGTGGTAGCCGTACGCGATGTCCAGCAGCAGGCGCGAGCGCCGTTCGAGGGACGGCACGGATGCGGGGTCGATGCTCTCGGCGCGGGCAAGCGCTTCCCCCGGCCGTTGCAGTCCCACGCCGATCGATACGGCGTGAACATCCACGTTCGACATGCCGAAGGCACTCTGAGCGTGCCAGTAGCCAGCGGGAAGCTTTCGGGCGGTCCGCTCCGCCTCTGCGAGGAAGCGCTCAGCGGGCCCGGAAACGCCGTCGAGCCCATGGGAGCAAGCGGCTTGCAGGTTCAACTGCCCATAAGCGGCGATGACTTCAGGGGAACTGTCCTCAAGCATCGGGCGTACCACGGTCATGCCCAGTTTGGCGGTCCGAACGGCCTCGTCCACGAACCCGGCCGCACGCTGGCCGATGCTCACGGTCCAAGCGCCGAGAGCCAGGGACACCGGATCGTCGGCGTTCTCCGATGCGTCGCGCGCGCGGTCCAGGGCCAGCCAGTACAGCTCCGGCTCGGAGATGTGCGCGAGCATCCGTTGCACGAGCCGATAGAGGTCAGCAAGCGCGGAATACGCCCGCCGCTTGTCGGCACCCTCATGAACGCGGACCGATGCGTGAGCGTCCCGCAGGAGGTCAGGCAGGAGCGCGCCCACCTCGGTGCGCTGGTGGGCGGAGGTGTGCCACAGCCGCCAAGCCTGCTCCACAAGGCCCTTGAGGATGTCTGGGGGTGTCACGACACCCGGGACTGGCTGAAAGCTCACAGAGTGCATCACGGCCCGGATCTTGGGCACGGAGACGTGGCTCACCTTGCCGGTGCTGGTGGTTGGGATGCTGATCTCAGTACCGGTGAGGACCGACACGTCATCGACGTGAAGAACCTGGGCAAGCCTGATCAGCATGCCGACACCACGGATCGGCCGTTCGTTGCTCTCGATCTTCTTCAGCCAGTCGGACGACCGCCCGACAAGGCCGGCGACCACGGGCCGGGTCATTCCCCGACGCTCCCGCAAGATGCGGATTCGTTCGCCGGTCGTCAGCTCTGCGGGTAGCTCTGTCATATGGGGTCTCCCGAGACACGCGCCTAGTTGAACCAGCGTACGCCCGGCTGTGCACCCCGGATAGGAGTTCCGTGCCGATCAGGGCCTTGCGGCCGTAAGGGAACGCCCTGGCCGTTGAGGGGACCAGGCAGGACGCCGGGGTATTGCGTTCTGCCAGGGGTTCCACGATCTACTGAGAGCCCAAGCCCTGTCTTCATGTAGTCCGGTCGCTCACGGACCCACTTGCGAGTCTTCCGACTCCCTTAAGAGGCGTCTTTCTCGGGCCCCTTCAATGCCAACGCATCTAGATCACAGTCGAGTTGGAAGGATATGGCTCGGAAACGGCATCACACCCAGGGTGCGCCGCTGAAGCTGGAACCGGGATCGCCAGCGGGCACACGCCGTGAACTTCCACAGTGCCCACCCCCGGATACCGGAGACAGCGAAAGCCGCCCACCCACAGTGGGGCAGACGACTTCTCGCGACGGGCGCAGCGGCTACGACTCGGCGCCCTCCAGGTGGCGGTACAACGTCGCCCGGCTGATCCCGAGCGTCTTCGCGATGCTGCTCACGCTTTCCCCCTTGGCGCGACGGGCGCGGGCAATGGTCAGCTTGTCCTCGCTGATCACGGACGGTCGCCCACCTGTCCGCCCCTGGGCCTTGGCCGCTTCCAGCCCGGCGCGGGTCCGGTCCTTGATCAACGAACGCTCGAACTCCGCCATCGCGCCGACCACATGAAGCATGAGCCGCCCGTCCGGGGTGTTCGGGTCGATGCTCGCCAGGGCCCCCGTGAGGACCTTGAAGCCGATTCCGCGCGCCGACAGCGCGTCCACCATGGTCACGAGATCGATCAGCGAGCGGGCGAAGCGGTCCAACTTCCAGACACACAGGGTGTCGCCGGGGCGAAGGTAGTCCAGGACGGCCGAGAGCTCCGGGCGGTCGGTGTTCTTCCCGCTGGCCTTGTCGGTGAAGATCCGGGCGCAGCCCGCTTCGGTCAGCGCGTCGTGCTGGAGCTGCGCCTCCTGGTCTTCGGTGGAGACTCGGGCGTAGCCGATCAGGTGGCCGGTGGTCTTGGTCGTCGTCATGCCCAAAGCGTCTCAGAACTCGTCTCATAATGCCAGGGGTTTCGGGATGGTTATGAGACGGGTTTTGAACACCGGAACGGCACCACGTCGCCTCATCGGCGGACCGTCTCACAAGCCATCGTTTCTGAGACGCTCCCCGAAGGTGACTCAACGTCACGGATGCCCCCGGGGCCCAGTCTCGCGGCGAGGTGTACGGGCGCGGGGTCGGATCCTCGCAGCCGGACGCCCAGAGATTTGACCTGCCCCCGCATCCCCAGTCGAGGATGCGCGTAAGGGGCTGCGGATCGGGTCCCCGCACAAACACTCTGAGTAGCCATGCGAGGGTTTTTCCTCCCTGCCGGTCAAGGTTGGGAGGGGAGGGGGTCACCCCCCTGGGTAAAACCGCAGGTCAGAGGCCTGCAATGGGCTTGGCTCGCTCAGCAGCCCATCCGCCCGATTGGTGGACGGCGCTCTCCCTGTTGTGACACTGCGTGCACAACGGCCTTAGCCTGTGCCACGCGTCCGGGTCTTCGACACCTCGGGCGAGCAGCGAGCGGCGCGACTCCGGGTGGTGGTCGGCGACCACGGCAGCCCGTCCGCACAGCAGGCACCAGGGGTGCGCGTAGATGTAGGCACGCCGGACCCGAGCCCAACAGCGGGAGTCGTAGCCGCGCTCTGCCGCACTACCTCGCTGTTGCTCCGCCTCGCGCTGATGCTGCGGGCAGCGACCACCACGGGCAGTCAGCTCCGGGCACCCGGGTGCCGAGCATGGGGGCGGGGTCTTCGGGGCATGGGGGCACCTCCTCCCCAAGTGTGAATTTCACAAGTTTCACGCTCTCGGGCATGGCGCCATCCGGTGCTGGCGCATTGGGATGGAGTCATGGTGAACAAGCAGACCGGCAAGCCCGCGCCCGCTTTCGAACTCCGTTGGGGTGGACTGCACTTGACGATCCAACGCGTCCCTGTATGGCTCATCACCGCAGCCACGGCGGGCGGCAGTACCCTCGTTGCTCTGCTGAGCCGGCGGTGACCCTAGCTGCCGGGGTGCGGCACACATCCAGGGACAGCCACACCCGGGTAGTATCGACCACGTCTGAGGAGGAGGTGACATGGAAGACGGAAGCTGGCTGGCCAAGTTCAAGGCACTCCCACCCAACGCCACCTTGGAACAGCAAGTAGCCCTTGTCCTTGATGGGTGCCCCGAAGTGCCCGACGCCGTACGCCAATCCATCGCCGAGGGCCTTGCGTCGCCGGTGGCCGCAGACGCGATCTGGCGTTTTGAGCGCCTCAACCCGAACCTAGCGGCAGCCCATCGCGCCTACTACAGCACCCAGGACGCCGTGCGCGATGCGGCCGAAGAGCTGCGCCAGGCTGACACGTCGGACGCTCGCCGTGTAGCCGTAGAGGGCTTTTTGCTCGCCATGTCGGAGCTGATCCTTTACCTGGTGGGGTTTCTTGCGCTGGTGCTGATGGCGCTGCTGTCCCGGCTGCTCGGTCGAGCTGGTGCCGACCACGTCCCGACGTGGCGGCCCGAACCGATCGAAGAGTCACCACAGATAACGCCCCGTGGTCCGAACTCTGCCTTCCCCGTGTGTACTTACCGGGGCGGGCTTCGTGGCAGCGCGCTGGGGAGCGTCGTAGTAGCTGCCTAGACGACCCGCCGACCACTTCCGGTCGGAAGGCTCGTAGTCATGTTCAATCTCCCGGCATCGGCCCCGTGGTGGGCTGCCGTAGTTGTGGTGCTGGTCGGACTCCTCATCATCGGGTTCAACCGGTTCATGCGTCATTTCTGGCCGCAGAACTCTGCCGATCGGAAGGCGGTACTGCTGGAAAGGCAGCGCGAGAAGACCCGCCGCCGCAAGGAAGCGGAGAAGCAGAGGGCCCTTCGGGAGGCCCGGCGGACGCAACAACGGGACGCCGCCCGGCAGCCTGCTCCTCCATCCTGAGCAACCGCCACTCATCCAGCGAACTCCCTCGCGGTCTTCCCTCGGTGGCACTCACGGCACAACGCTTGAACGTTGCTGTCCGTGTCCTCGCCGCCGAGGGCGAGCGGCTGCCGGTGGTCGACGTCGACCAGCCCGGCGGGGAACTCGCCACCGCACAGTCCGCACACGGCAAACCTGTTCCGATCAATCAGCCGGCGAAGCCGCTCCGCACCGCTGTAGCGGCGCGAGACCAGCCGTTGAAGCCGTCTCCGGGCTCGGACTGCCGGGCGGGCTTCGTAGGCCCTGTGGTGTGCCTTGCAGCGTCCCCGGTGAGTCGGGGGTGCGAGGCAGTCGATACAGCGCACGGTGCCCCTTTCTACGTTGGCGGTGCCGCACTTCGCGTAGATGCTCTACGACAAGGTGGGTTCTGGTGGCAGGCAAAACCGCGTCACCCTTGCCGCGGGTACCCCGAGCATGTCGCCGTTGGTGCCGTTCCCTGTCGTCCTGGTGGTCCTCGCCGGCTCGGCCGGTCTAGGTTTGGTCCGGGACTGGATGTCTCCTTCGGCCAGCGCCCGACGGCGTTCTCATCGGCGGGGTGCGCGGTGCTCCCGGTCTCACTACTAGGGGGCCAGCGGTGCCCCGGGTGGTGACGGGTGACGGTAAGTGACGGGAATCTGCTTTCTTCTATGACGCACGTCTATAGAGAGAAAGGGATTCCAGCACCACTTCCGTCACTCCCGCCACCCTCTCTGTCGGGCTGTCCGGGAACGCAACGGCCCCCGTCCGCCGTGGTGGCAGTCGGGGGCCAGGTGGTGCGCTTCTACGCGGCCGGGCAGGGCGGGCAGTCCGCACCCGCGTGCCTCTATCCCGCGCGACCCCGGAACCCGTACAGAACCTCACATGCCATACGCCAGTGGGCCTCACGGTTACGCGCTCGGGGTGACTCCCCACCCCTCAGCCGGCGAGCGCAACTCCGCGCCACCCGTCGTAGCCGCCAAGCTTCCGGCGAGCGCCGAACCGCTTGTCCATCGCAGTGAACAACACCGACTTGCCTGCACGAGCACCCAGCGAGCGAGCCAAGGCAGGCTCATCCATGCTGAACGCCTCCCATACCGCTGACGTCCGCACATGCTCAGTGCGGGGCGCAGCGCCAAGAGCGGCAACCCAATCGGCCGGATCGCGCATCGGAGCCCGAAACGGGTCGAACTGTGAAGCCAGGGAGAGGAGTTGGGTCGCGCGGGTGTCTGACGCCGACAGCATCTCCTCGCCGATCGTCGCCATGTGTTGCGACAGCGCCGGGTGGGTGGGAAGCCGGTCCACCTCCGGGGCGAACGCAAGCATCCGGGCAAGTTCATCCGCGACCTGGTGCAGTTCCTCCTGCTTCTCCGGATCGGCGGTCTGGTTCGCGACAGCCCGCGCATCGAACATGCGCCCCCGCAAATCCTGCTGACGCCTCCGCTCATCCGGCACGGCGTGCATCACCTTCGCAGCAGCCGTCAGCCACTCGCCCATGCCCCGTCGAATCAGCGGAATGTCACGCCGTTCACCGGCGGGTGTCTCCCACTGCGTGCCGCTCCACAAGAACGGCACCACGGGCGTCCCCTCCCGGCCCGCCAGTTCGGCGGCAGCCTCCCATGCCCGACGGGCCGAAGCATTCTCCAAGTACATCCCCACGAATCAGACCCCTTTGAAAGTGTGCACGTCACTTCACCCCCGCTGTCGTGCCAGAAGTGAGCCAAAAGTGGATCACGAACGACTGACAGTGGACGAAAAGTGACCCCACGGTCGAACGAAGCAGCACGTCAAAGCCTGTATAGGTGAAGAGAGGGGGGTGAATCAATTAAATATAGGAAGAGGCGGGGAAAGTGGCTTTGCGGCGTCACCCGTCACCCGCTGGCGTCTCAATCGGCCAGTCATGAGGTGACCCAAGGTGACCAGGCTTCCCCTGATTGCCTCTCTGGAGGTGCCTCGCCACTGACTCAATCTCCCAGGTCACAGGCGATATAGGTGACTAGAGAGAACGAACTTACCTACTCGCTGTACTGCAAAACCGGATCGCGCTTTGAACCGTCATCCGTCATCCCGGCGCGCATCATCAGAACCGGACTTCCAGCGAACCTGTCGACTGAGCCCGAAGCGACTGTGGAGCCCCCAGGGGCACGGAGAAGCCCCGCCCGACCAAAGGGGTCAGACGGGGCTGGTTGGGGCCCAAGAAGGATGCCGGAGCCCCTCCGGTATTAGTCGGTGGGCGGTTTCTCGGCCCACTTGATGACTACCCGGTCCTGGGTGTTCGCGTTTCGGCCCCGGCCTATCGCCTTGGCGATCCGGACCGAGTCCACGAACAGCGACAGGAACTCCCGCCTCCTCTCCAGGGTCATGCCCGCCCAGGTCGAGCCTTCGCCGAGTGGGCTGATACCGGGCTCCGTCCACTCGGTCGGGATCGTGACGGTCCGGTTGCCTGCCAATCGCAACTCTTCCACCCGGGCGGATACGCGCTGCTCGTGCGCCGTGAGTCGGGCGACCGATTCGGTGAATATCTGCTTGCCGGTCTCGCCGACGTAAAGACCGTCCTGGCGATCCTGGTACAGCGTGCGAAGGGCCTCGCGCACATGAACCAACTCGGCTTCTGATGCGGCCTGTTCGGCTTCGAGAGCCGGGTCCTGTTGCTGGTGGGCGAAGCGTCGAGCAGCTTCCACCAGCCACTCTAGGTCGTCCTCGTCCGCCGGGTCCATGGCCGTCAGGCGCGCCCACACACAGCCGGCTACCTCGTTGTCCGCAGCCGTTGCGTCGATGACCAAGCCGCCGTGCCCGGGGACCACACCGGCGGGGCGGTTGCACTTGTAGTAGGGCTTGGGGTTCTCGTCGCCGCCCCGGTTGTCCGCCACCATGACCGAGCCGCAGACATCGCAGAACAGCATCCCGTGGCCAGCGAGCAGCGTTGGGACGCGACGGCCGGAGCGGGCGACGACCTTCGTGCGGCCGTCCAGGATCTCTTGAAGGGTCCACCACTCCACGGCCGTGATGATGCCTTCGTGTGACACCACGGGCGCGCCGTCGTCTCCACGCAGAACGGTCCGCTTGCCCTGTGTTCCGGGGACCACGTTGCCGTCCTCGTCCTTGGTGCGAGGCTTCCGGCCTTCCCAGACCATGGCGTACCCGGCAAGTCGGGGATCACGGAGGATGCGCAGAACGGTGGAGGACGTCCAGCCGGGGCCACTGACGCTCTTGGACAAGCTGTTCGCGCGGCGTGCTTCAAAGCGCTTGGTGCCCTTGTCGCCCAGCGCGGTCACCTTGGTCGGCGCCTTCGACTCGGTGAGCTGGCGCGCTATGTTTCCGGCGGACATGCCGTCTGCGGCCCAGCGGACCATGTCGCGCACGTGCGGGGCTTCGACCGCATCGGGGACCAGCCGCATCACGGACAGCTCGCCACGTTGCTCCCGGACCGTCCGGAAGCCGTACGGAGGGATGCCGGAGACGTGGCTCCCGGCTGCGCGTAGCGTCTCCTTGGTCGCCGTGACGTAGGCGGACTTGAGGTCGGATTCCTGCTGAGCCAGTGCGGCGATCAGACCGAAGATGGCGACGCCCATCGGCGTGGAGGTGTCGAGGTAGGGCTCTTCGACCGAGACCAGGCGCACGCCGTACCGGGCCAGCTCCTCGTTGATCTTCATGGCCTCCAAGGCGCCCTGCCTGGTGAGGCGGGAGAGGGAGAACACGACCACGGCGTCAACCTGACCGGCGCGGACGGCCGCCATCATCTCCTCGAACCCGGGCCGGGTGACGTTGGGGTCCCAGCCCGACTTGCCGACGTCCTCGAAGTGGCCGTTGTTCTCCCAGCCCTTCGCGACGATCAGGGCTTCGGTCTTCGTCCGTTGGGCAGCCGGGGACGCCTGAGAGTCGTCCTCACGCTTCTTTGACTGTCGTATGTAGGAGACTGCTCGCACGTGGTCAAGGTTAAGTGCCCAGGTAGCGGGCCTAGTGATGAGAGGTGTCATGTGAGTAGCGTCGTCAAGATCAACGTACTGACGGTGCCCGCCGAGCAGCGTGAGGTGCTGGAGCAGCGCTTCGCCTCGCGGGCCGGCGCGGTGGAGAACTCCGACGGCTTCGAGTGGTTCGAGCTGCTGCGCCCGGTCGAGGGGACCGATCAGTACCTGGTCTACACCCGGTGGCGCAGCGAGGAGGACTTCAAGGCCTGGATGGAGGGCCCGATGAAGGCGGCCCACCAGAACGGCGGCGAGGCGCCGAAGCGGCCGGCCGCCTCCGGGTCCACCCTGTGGTCCTTCGAGGTCGTCCAGTCGGCGGGTCCGAAGGCCTGACGGCCGGTCGGCACACGGCAGTTCAGGGCGGTTCAGGCGGGTTCGAGGCGGGCGGCGTGTTCCGGGGTTCCGGGGCGCGCCGTTCGTCGTGCGGGGTGAACGGGGCTGCGGGGGCGGTGAGTTCAGGCCGCGGTGGGGTGGAGGGCCTCGGGGAGGCCGGGGGTGGTGGCGCGGCCGGTGCGCCAGACCAGGCGGAGTCGGAGCGGTGGGGGGTCGAGCGGGAGGCGGACCAGGGCGCCGGAGGCGAGGGAGTCCTGGACGGCGAAGCCGGGGAGCAGGGCGATGCCCAGGCCCTGTTCGGCGCAGGCGCGGGTGACGGTGACGCCGCCGGTGCGGACGCGTTCGAGGGCGGTGCCGAGCAGGCGTTCGCCGGCCAGTCGGAAGCAGCAGCCGGGGGCGTCCACCAGGAGGCGCTGGCCGCGCAGGTCGGCGCGGCCGAGGGCGGTGGCGGTGCTGAGCGGGTGGGTGGGGGCGGCGACCAGGGCGAGCGGGACGGGTTCGAGGTCGAGGTGGTCGAGTGGGGCGGGCGGCAGGGCGAAGCCGAGGTCGCCGAGCGGGCCGGCGGTGTCGAGGACGAGTGCGGCCTCCAGGGCCCCGGCCGCGACGCGGTCGAGCAGCCCGTCCCGGACGGTGTCGGTGTGCAGGGCGACGTCGAGCTCGGGCCGGCGTTCGGCGAGTCGGGCCAGCACGGCCGGGACGTGGGTCGCCGCTATGGTGTCCAGCGCGCCGAGGCGGATCCGGGCGCGGCCGGCGACCACCTCGCGGCGGGCCTGCTCGGCCTGGTCGAGCAGTCTGCGGGACCAGGGCAGCAGCCGTTCGCCGGCCGTGGTGAGGGTCATGCCGCGCGGGGCCCGGCCGAACAGCTCGACGTCCAGGCTGAGTTCGAGGGTGCGGAGCTGCTCGGAGACCGAGGAGGGGGCGAGACCGAGGGCCACGGCCGCGGCGGTGACGGTGCGGTGGGTGACCACGGCTTCGAAGACCCGCAACTGACGAAGTTCCACTGGTTTCTCCGGTTCCCCCGAACGCCCGCGCGTGATCGGACGGCTCGCCTGTCGTTCGTGGTGCGGCTCGTGTTGTTGTGTCCGCGATGATGCGGGCGGTGTTGCGGGACAGCGTACGGCTGGGGCCGGGGGTTCCGGACGGTTCGTGGGGAACGGGCCGGGCGGCGAAGGGGGCCGGTACCGTTCGGCCGGTCCGCGGGCCGGACGCCGCCCGGGTGCGCGGCACCGGCTCAAGCGGGCAGTTTCCAGTGCTGGTCGGCACCGCCCCGGCAGTCCCGGAGACGCAGGGCGCCGTCGTCGGTGGGAGCGGCGAGGCAGCGGAGGGAGGCCGGGTTGAGCAGGAGGCCGTCCCCGAACGGCTGCCAGCGCTGGGCGCCGCTGCCGTCGCAGTCGTGGAGCTGGAGGGGGGTGCCGTCGGCTGTCCCGCCGTCGGCGGCCGTCAGGCACTTGCCGAGGGCGCGCAGTGAGCCGTCCTGCTGGACGGTCCAGTCCTGGGCGCCGGAGGAGTCGCAGGGGCGGAGCCGGACGGTGGTGCCGTTGACCGTCGACGCCCGGTCGACGTCCGCGCACCGCCCGGACGGGTCGGTCAGCGGGCCGCTCGGGCGGGGGGTGGCCCAGCGCTGCTCGGCGGAGCGTGTGCAGTGCCGCAGCAGCAGGCGGCCGTCGGCGGCGGTGAGGCAGCGGTCGGTGGCCGGGTTCAGGATCGTGGCGTCCGCGCGCAGCTGCCACACCTGGTCGCCGCCGGGGCGGCCGCCGGCGGCCGCCCCGGCGGCGGTGCAGTCCCGCAGGTGGACGGCGGCGCCGTCACCGGACCCGGCCGCGGTGAGGCAGCCGTTCAGCAGGCCGATGCCGCCGTCCGAGCCGACGGTGGCCTCCTGGGCCGCGCTGCCCGTACAACTCGCCAGCCCTACCGGCGTGTTGGCGTGGTCGGCGGCGGCCGAGGCGTCCAGGCAGGCGCCGCCGGTGTCGGTGATCCGGCCGGACCAGGTGGAGACGGCGGGGGAGCCCGGGGCCTCCACGGTGCCCCGCAGTCGGGGTGCGCGGGAGGAGGAGCCGACGGTGAGGCCGTACCGGCCGCCGGGGACGCCCCAGCCGTGCACGTTCGGGTCCCAGACGGCGAAGGCGGAGCGGTCCAGCCGCAGTTCCACGTGGGTCGAGGCGCCGGGCGCCAGGGTGACCTTGTCGAAGGCCTTGAGCTGCTGCGGCGGTTCGCCGGCCGCCGACGGGAAGGTCAGGTACAGCTGGGGCACCTCGGTGCCGGTGCGGGGGCCGACGTTGGTGAGGTCGAAGCCGACCCGGACCCGGCCGGCCCGGTCCGGGCCGTTCACGGTGAGGTCGGTGTAGCCGAAGTCGGTGTACGAGAGGCCGTGGCCGAAGGGGAACAGCGGGGCGGTGCCGCTCGCGTCGTACCAGCGGTAGCCGGTGCGCAGCCGCTCGGTGTAGTGGTAGGTGCCGTCGGTGCCGGGGTACTGGGCGGCGTCCCGGATCGGGGTGGCGTCGGCGGAGGTCGGGAAGGTGACGGGCAGTCGCCCGGCCGGGTCGGCGTCGCCGAACAGCACGTCGGCGAGCGCGGCGCCGCTCTGCTCGCCCGGGTACCAGGCCTCGACCACGGCGGGTACCGCGTCCAGCCACGGCATGGTGACCGGTCCGCCGGTGTCGAGCACCACCACGGTGCGGGGGTTCGCCCGTGCGACGGCCCGGATCAGGGCGTCGTCCGCCGGGGCGAGGTCCAGCGAGGTGCGGTCCGCGCCCTCGGTCTCCTGGTCGCCGACCACCACCACGGCGACCTCCGCCCGGGCGGCCAGCGCGGCGGCCGCGGTCGGGTCGTCGCCCGGGTGGTAGCGCACCTCGGTCCCGGAGCCGGCCCGGGCCGCGATGCCCTGGCGGGGCGTCACGGTGTACTCGGGGTGGGGGGTGACGTGCGAGGAGCCGCCACCGCCGGTGTAGGCGCGGTCCGCCCAGGGGCCGATCACCGCGATGGACGCGAGGTGGGCGGCGTCCAGGGGCAGGACCGGCTTGCCGTCCTGGGCCTGACTGCCCCGTGCCTGACCGCCCTGCAGCCGCTCGTTTCTCAGCAGAACCGTTCCGGCAACGGCGGCGGCCCGGGCGTCGCGCGCGCCGGCGGCCGGGTCGTCGGCGGGCGCCCGGACGCCGTCGAGCGCTCCCGTGCGCGCCATCAGCCGCAGCACCCGGCGGACCTGGTCGTCCAGCACGGCCGGGGCCAGTCGGCCGTCGGCCACCGCGGCCGGCAGGTCGGCGAAGTAGGTCGAACCGCCGAACTCCTGGTCCAGGCCGCCCGCCGCCGCGTAGACCGAGGAGTGGGTCGCCGGGTAGTCGGAGCCGACCACGCCGTCGAAGCCCCAACGGCCCTTCAGCACGTCGCGCAGCAGCGGGAAGTTCTCGCACGCCCAGTGGCCGTTGACCGGGTTGTAGCCGCACATCGCGGACCAGGCCCGGCCGCTCCGGACGGCCGCCCGGAAGGCGGGCAGCTCGATCTCGGCGAGCGTGCGCTCGTCCACGTCCGAGCCGTACGACTGGCGGTTGTCCTCCTGGTTGTTGGCGGCGTAGTGCTTGACCTGTGCGGCGACCCGCTGCGCCTGGATGCCGCGCACCTCGGCGGCGGCGAGCCGCCCGGCCAGGTACGGGTCCTCGCCCAGCGTCTCGAAGTCCCGTCCGCCCTGCGGGATCCGGGCGATGTTCACCATCGGCGCGTACAGCACCTGGTAGCCGCGGGCCCGCGCCTCCCGGCCCAGCACGTCGCCGTACCTGGTGGCCAGCCCCGGGTCGAAGGCGGCGGCCAGGGCGACCGGGGCGGGCAGCGCGGTGGCCGGTCGGCCGTCCCGCACCCCGGCGGGGCCGTCGGACAGCAGCAGCGGCGGGATGCCGAGCCGGGGCACGCCCGCGACGTAGCCGACCGAGTGCACGCCCGCCGGGGCGTCCCGGCCGCGCAGCAGCGTCACCTTCTCGTCGGTGGTCAGCTGGGCGAGCAGCTGCTCGATCCGCTGCTCCTGCCCGGCGTCCACCGGTTCCGGTGGGGCGGCCGCGGCGTTGCCCGAGGTGACGGCGGCCAGCAGGCAGCCGCCGAGCCCGAACCGGAGGATTCGCGTCCGCAGCGGGAGGTGCGGGGGGAGACGGCGCATGGCAACCACCACCGATCGACGGAGTCGTAGTTGGTAGGGCGGGCCGGCCAAGTGGCGTTCTATCCAACTTGCCGGAGAACGGTGCTGGACGGTAGATGTCCTTCGGGGGCGCACGGAGTGTGTCCGGAGCGTGTCGCGTACGGGTGGAGCGTGCGGGGTGCGTACAGGGCGTGCTCAGTCGCCGAGCGCCGTGCCGTCGCCGAGCGCCGCGCCTTCGGCGATCCGCCGGCGCACCGTCAGCACCCGGCCGTCCCGGACGACGACGGTCACGGCGATGTCGGGGAGCTGCTGGCGGTCGGGGCTCGGCTGGGTCATCTCGTTGCTCTCCCGGGGCTTCGGTCTCGGCGTCGGACGCCATCCTGACCCGTGGTCCCGGCCCGGGAGCGAGAGGTGGGTAGATTTTCTGATCATGAGAACACCAACGGGGGACATTCGAACGGCACTCGGCCGCCTGGGCGCGGACCATCCGACGGCGGACCGCTCCCGCCGGCTCCTCGGCTGGGCCCTGCTCGCCGTCGCCGTCCTGCTCTTCGCCTGGATCCTGGTGCTCGGGGCGACCACCCGGGGCCAGGCCGAGGTCCGGAACTGGTCCACCGTCTGGGTCGGCATGGACGTCCTCCAGGTCGCCGGGCTGCTCGCCACCGGCCGACTGCTGGTCCGCCGCTCCCGCCTCACCGCCCTCGCCGCCGCCGCGGCCGCCACCCTGCTCCTGCTCGACGCCTGGTTCGACGTGATGACCGCGGAGGGCGGCGGCGCCTGGTACACCGCCCTCGCGATGGCCCTCCTGGTCGAACTCCCGGCCGCCGTCGCCCTCGCCACCCTCGCCCGCTCCGCCCTGGACTGGTGAGGAGCCGTGGCCGGTCGGCGGGCCCGTCGGCCGCGCTCGGTACTGTGATCATCCAATCCGATGGGAGATTCGCATGCCCGTGGTCATCGCCACCCTCAGGACCAAGCCCGGCCGCCGCGACGACGTCCTGGCCGCCTTCGAAGAGCACACCCCGGCCATCCACGCCGAGCCCGGCTGCGAGCTCTACGCCGTTCACGCCGGACCCGACCGCGTCACCGTGGTGGAGAAGTGGGCCGACCAGGCCAGCCTCGACGCCCACGGCGCCGGCGCCCCGCTGGTCGCCCTGGGCCGCGTCCTGGCCGACGCCCTCGCCGAGCCCGGCGACGTCGCGGTCCTCGACGCCTTCCCGGCCGGCGACCCGGCCAAGGGCCTGCTCTGACCACCTGAGCCCGTGCGCCCCGGCCCTCTCCGGCCCGGGCGCGCGGCGGTCACCAGAAGAAGTCGGGCAGTTCGACGGCCAGCGGGAGCGGGGCGTCCGCGGGGAGTGGGCGGATCTGGACGAAGGCGTGCTCGAACTGGGAGTACGAGAAGGGGTCCAGGCCAGGGGCCACCACCAGGGCGTTGTCGCCCCGGCGCCAGACTCGGTAACGCCAGCGGTGGTCGAGGGCGGGGCGGCGTTCGTGGGTGACGTCGTGGTCGGGCGGGCCGAGCAGGGCGGTGAACCGGGCGACGACGGCTTCGAGTTGGTCGCCGAAGGTGTCCGTGTCCTGGTCGGTGTCGCGCTGCCAGCCGGGGAGGGCGCCCCAGAAGTCCTCGCTCATCGCGCCGTCGGGGTGGACGAAGTACTCGTACGCGAACGGGACGGCGAGGCAGTCGTCGCCGTGCACGAAGTGGCCCTCGGGTGTGGAGGCCTTCTCGTCGAGGTCGCCCAGGTGGTCGCCGGTCGAGCGCCAGCCGGCCTCGGCCATCGCCCGCTCGCCGGCCGCGGGGTCCGTCCAGTCGACCTTCGTCATCTCGACGATCCGGGCGGCGAGTTCGGGGCCGACGGGGCAGTACGCGACGATCCAGGGGTCGTCCTCGTACGGGTCCTCGTCGGGGTCCTCCTCAAGGTCCTCGTCGGGGTCGGGGTCGGGGGCGGAGTCGGGGACGGGGGCGAGGGGCTGCTCGGACACTGGGGTGAACTCCCGTTCTGACGTGCGGTTTCGGAGGCTCACCCTAGGTCCTGGCCAGAGCGTGGCGCGGTGGGTTCACCCGGCCGGCGGTGGCGGCTGGAAGTCGACCGGGGCGTCGAAGGCCGCCCGGCGGGTGGTGCGGCGCAGCGCGCGCAGTACCGGGGTGCCCAGGCCGAGGCAGAGCACCACGGTGAGGGCGGCCCGCGGCAGGTCCCAACCCAGCGACGTGGTCAGGCAGTAGGCGGCGAAGCGGACCAGGTTGGCGGCCAGCGGGTCGCCGGGGTGGAAGGAGATGGAGCCGGCCAGCCCGCCGATGTACGGCCAGCCCTGGAGGTTCATGATCGTGCCGTAGAGCACCGCGGCGAGCGCCCCGTACCCGGCCAGCAGCAGCAGTTCGCGGCGGCCGCGCAGGGTGGCGGAGCCCGGAAGCAGGCCCGCGCCGAGGCAGACCCAGCCCATGGCGAGCATCTGGAACGGCAGCCACGGCCCGACCCCGCCGGTGAGCAGCGCGGAGGCGAACATCGACAGCGAGCCGAGGACGAAGCCGAAGCCCGGCCCGAGCACCCGACCGGACAGCACCATCAGGAAGAACATCGGTTCCAGGCCCGCCGTCCCCGCGCCGAGCGGGCGCAGCGCCGCCCCGGCCGCCGCCAGCACGCCCAGCAGGGCGACGGACTTGGCGTCCAGTCCGGGCGCGCCGCCGCCGGCCGAACGGCCCTCGGAGATCTGCGCGACGACGACGGCGAGGAGCAGCGGCAGCAGCAGGGCGAACAGCCACGGCGCGTCGGCGGAGTGGCCGACCAGCGCCGACCCGGTGGAGGCGAGCAGCGGCCAGCCGAAGGCCGTCACGCCGACCAGGGAGACCAGCAGGAGGGCCGCGACGGACCGGCGGCCGAGCGGGACGGGACGGCTGCTCATGCGCTCAGCGCCTCCGCGACCTGCCGGACGGTGAGCCAGGGCCCGGGCGCCAGCACCTTGGCGACCTGCGGGGCGAACGCGGGCGAGGAGACCACCACCTCCGCCGTCGGGCCGTCCGCGACGATCTCGCCCTCGGCCAGGATCAGCGTGCGGTGGGCGAGTTCGGCGGCCAGCTCGACGTCGTGGGTGGCCAGCAGGACGGCGTGTCCCTCGGCCGCGAGCGTGCGCAGGATCTCGACCAGCCGGGCCTTGGCCGCGTAGTCCAGGCCGCGGGTCGGCTCGTCCAGGAGCAGCAGCGGGGGGCGGGCGGTGAGCACGACGGCGAGCGCGAGGGTGAGCCGCTGGCCCTCGGAGAGGTCGCGGGGATGGGTGGTGTCGGCGATGCCGGGCAGCAGGCGTTCGACCAGGGCCCGGCAGCTGCCGGGGTCGGCGCCCGCGTCGGTGTCCGCCGCCGCGCATTCGGCGGCGACGCTCTCGCCGTACAGCAGGTCGCGCGGGTCCTGGGGGACGAGGCCGACGTGGCGGATCAGTTCGGCGGGCCGGGTGCGGTGCGGGGCGCGGCCGCCGACGGTGACGGTGCCGGAGGTGGGGGCGTGCAGGCCGACCAGGCTGCCGAGCAGGGTGGACTTGCCGGCGCCGTTGCGGCCCATCAGGGCGGCGATCTCGCCGGGGCGCAGCGCGAGGTCGACCCCGCGCAGGGCCTGCACCGGGCCGCGCCGGACGGCGAGGCGGTCGGTGGCGGCGATCGGGGCGGCGTCCGGCGCGGCGACGGCGGCCGGTGCCCGCCCGTCCAGCTCGGCGCGCAGCGGGCCGGCCTTGCGCCGGGCATCGCGCACGGACAGCGGCAGCGGCTGCCAGCCCGCGAGCCGGCCGAGGCCGACCACCGGCGGGTGCACGGGGGAGTGGGCCATCACCTCGGCGGGTTCGCCGAGCACGGCCGGGGAGCCCGGGGTCAGCAGCAGCACCTGGTCGGCGTACTGGACGACCCGCTCCAGCCGGTGTTCGGCCATCAGCACGGTGGTGCCGAGGTCGTGCACCAGCCGTTGGAGGACGGCGAGCACCTCCTCGGCCGCGCCCGGGTCGAGCGCCGAGGTGGGTTCGTCCAGGACCAGGACGCGCGGGTGGACGGTGAGCACCGAGCCGATCGCGACCCGCTGCTGCTGGCCGCCGGAGAGCGAGCCCAGGGCGCGGTCGCGCAGGTCGGCGAGGCCGAGCAAGTCGAGGGTCTCCTCGACCCGGCGCCGCATGACGTCGCCCGGCAGGCCCAGCGACTCCATGCCGTAGGCGAGTTCGTCCTCGACGGTGTCGGTGACGAAGTGCGCCAGTGGGTCCTGGCCCACCGTGCCGACCAGGTCGGCGAGTTCGCGCGGCCGGTGCTCCCGGGTGTCCCGGCCGCCGACGGTGACCCGGCCGTGCAGCACCCCGCCGGTGAAGTGCGGCACCAGGCCGCTGACCGTGCCGAGCAGGGTGGACTTGCCGGAGCCCGACGGGCCCACCAGCAGGCAGAGTTCACCCTCGGGGACGGTGAGGTCGAGGTTCGCGAGGACGGGCTCCGCGGAGTCCGCGTACCGGACGGAGAGCTGCTCGAAGGTGATCACGATGCCCTCCGGGGCGGGGTCGGGGCGACGAACGCCGGGAGCAGGCCGAGGAGGACGGCCAGCACGGCGGCCAGCGGCAGCTCGGGGACGGTCGGCGGGACGACGGTGGGGGCGAAGGCCGCCGGGGCCCGCGACGCCAGGTAGGTCACGAGGGCGGCCACGGCGACGCCGGAACCGGCGGTCAGCCACTCCGACAGCGCCCAGGGGTCGGGCCGGTAGCGGGATCTGACGGCCCGTCGGTTGCCGAGCAGCAGTCCGCCGAAGGCGGCGGCCAGGCCGAGCAGCAGCACCGGCAGCGCCCAGCCGGCGCCTCCGGCGGTGAGCAGGCCGTACGCCGCCAGGCAGACCCCGAGCAGTCCGGCCAGGGTGAGCGCGGCGGTGGCCCGGGCGAGCCGGCGCGGGACGTCGGCGGTGCGGCCGAAGCCGCGGGTGTCCATCGCCGCCGCCAGTGCGATGGACCGCTCCAACGCGCCCTCCAGGACGGGGAGTCCGACGCTCAGCACGGCCGCGACGCCCTTGTCGGTGCGGCCGCGCAGCCGCCGGGCGGCGCGCAGTCGGCGGACGTCGGCGACCAGGTTCGGCGCGAAGGTCATCGCCACCACCACCGCCACGCCCGCCTCGTAGAGCGCGCCGGGCAGGGCGCGCAGCAGCCGGGCCGGGCTGGCCAGCGAGTTGGCGGCGCCGACGCAGACCAGCAGGGTGGCCAGCCGCAGCCCGTCGTACACCGCCGCGAGCAGGCCTTCGAGGGTCACCCGCCCGCCGATCCGCACGCCCTGCGCCCAGTCGGGGAGCGGGAGTTCGGGCAGCGTGAACAGCACGTGGGTGCCGGGGACGGGCGAGCCGAGCAGCACCGCGAAGACCAGCCGGATGCCGAGCACCAGCAGGCCCAGGCGCAGGAACGCCCCGTACGAACGCGACCAGGGCGCGTCGCCGCGGCGCGCCGCGACCACGTATCCGGCGGTCGCGGCGAGCAGCAGCAGGATCACCGGGTTGGTGGTGCGGGTCGCCGCCGCGCCCAGCCCGAGCGCCCACAACCACCAGGCCCCGGGGTGCAGTTGGCGCGGGCCGACGGGCGGGCGGGTGCTACGGGTGGTGCTGCTCACGGGCCTGTCCTGGGGCGACTAGGGAAGGTTACGGCGGCGGCGGGCCTGCCAGACGGCGCCGCCGGCGAGGACGGCGACCAGCGCGCCGCCGGCGACCAGGCCGAGGTCCGGTCCGCCGTCGGTCCCGCTCTTCGGGCCGGCCGGCTGGGCGGCGGCCCCGGCGTCCACCCGGTCGCCGCAGCCCGCCGTCGGGTACCCGGCGATGGCGCACAGCAGGCCGGCGGTGTCGTAGCGCAGCGGCGGGGCGACGGCGGCCAGCACCTCGGCCGAGGTGGCGCGCGGGGCGACGGTGGCGCAGGCGGTCCGCTGCGCCGGCGGCTGGGCGGCGGACGACCCGGCGTCCTCGGCGGTGCCGAAGTCCAGCACCACGGCCACCCGCTTGTGGCCGTCCTGGGCCGGAGTGGCGGCGCAGACCTCGTCGAACCGGGCGGTCGCGCGCGGCTTCGCGGCGTCCTGCCCGCCGTCCGGGCTGACCGCGAACCGCCAGCCGTCCACCGAGCCGTCCGGCGGCACGGCGGTCGTCGCCCCCTGCAGCTGGTAGGTCCAGGTGCCGCCGTCGGCGCCGCGCCAGAACGACCAGTACCGGTACCCGGCGGCCTGCGCGGGCGCGGCTCCGGCCAGCAGGACCAGGGCGGCGAGCAGCGGGAGCAGCACGGCGGCCGCCGCCCGCCGGGGATGACGGCCGACGGCGGGCCGGGCCTGCGCCCGGCCCGCCGGGCCGTCGGGGAGCCGGCCCATCAGAGCTTGGGGTTGCGCTTGCGCTGGAGGCTGAGCAGCAGGCCGCCGCCGAGGCCGATCAGGGCGCCGACGGCGATCATCCAGAACGTGCCGAAGCCGTCCTTCTTCTTCTCCGCCGGGGCGGCGGCCTCCGTCGACGCGGCGGCGTTGGCCTTGGGGGCCGGGCCGAGCGCGGTCAGCTGGCCGGTCAGGGTGGTTTCGCCGCGGTGGGCGGCGTGGCTGACCAGCAGCATGGTGGCGACGGCGCCGGCGTCGGTGCCGTTCTTGGTCCAGGTGGCGTCCTGCCCCTCCAGCCAGTCGACCGCGTCACCGGCCTGCTCGGGGTGGCCGCTCTGGATGAGGCCGAGCGCGGCCCAGGCGGTGGCGGTGTAGTCCGGCTTGGGCTCGGCGCCCGGCATGGTGAGGGTGAGGTGCTCGCCACCGGTGGCGAGCTGGGCGGCCAGGTGGGAGCCGACCGCCTCGCCCGCCTCGGCGTGCGGGACGGTGGCGGGCGCCGAGCCGTCGGCGCAGGTCAGCGGCTTGGGGGTGGCGTCGGCGCGGACCGAGGTCTCGACCGGCAGGTGCCCGCCGGCGGCGGCGAGGGCGGCCTGCGCGGTGGCCAGGGTGTTGGGGGCGAGGGCGCCGGTGGCCGGGTCGGGCTGGAAGGCGAAGGCGCCGCGCTGGTCGGCGGGGGCGGAACAGCCGAGCTGGAAGCGGGCGAGGCCGTCGAAGGCGTTCTTGCCCGCGGCGCCGCCGCTGCCGGGCTTGGCGACGCTCGCCGGGTCGGTCCGGGCGGCGAACAGCGCGTTGACGGCGAGCGCGGTGGAGTTGGCGTCGCCCGGGTTGCCGGGGTTGAAGGCCCAGCTGCCGTCGGCGTTCTGGTTGGCCTTGAGCCACTGCACGCCCTTGTCGACGGCCGGCTGGTGCCCGCCGAGGGCGGTCAGGGCCTGGATGGCGACGGAGGTGGCGTTGCTGTCCTCGGTCTTGGGGTCGCAGGCGGCGCCGGCGGCCCGGAAGGACGGCCAGCCGCCGTCCTCGCACTGCTGGCCGGTGAGCCAGTCGACCGCGGAGTCGGCCGGGGTGACCTTGGCCGCCGTCAGCGCGGTGAGCGCGAGCGACTGCCGCCAGACCCCGTCGTACGTCGGGTCGCTCTTGCCGTACAGGCCGTCCGGGACGGCGGGGGCGGCCGGGGCGGAGGGCGACGGGCTGTCGGCCAGGGCCGGTCCGGCGGCGACGCCGGCGAGCAGCGCGGCGGACAGGGCGGCGGCGCCCAGGCGGGCGGCGGTCAGCATGGTGCGGTCGTGCCTTTCGGTGAGCGGTGGGGCCCGGGCGGGGCCGTTCCGTAGTCCTCGACGGGTGCCGGGCGCGGGTGCCCGGTTCGCCGCTCGTCCCGCCCCGGGTGCTCCGGCTGGCCCTGGCGCGCGGGGGGCGCGGTCGGGTCCACGGTTGCGGGTCAGCGCCGGATTCGCACCGGCTTCCCCCGGGGGAGGAGCGGGATGGAGTTGTGCTGCCCGTCGACTCTAACCGCCGGGCCGTGGTCGGCGGGTCCGTCGACTCTAACCGCCGGGCCGTGGTCGGCGGGTCCGCCGGAGCAGGAACAGGTTCCAGTATTCGGGGCCCGCGGGGCGTCGGTCAGGGGCCGGGACGGGTGTCGCGACGGGGTGCGGACGGGGTGCGGACGGGGCCGGCGGGGCGAGGGCGCGGACGGGTTCAGGGCAGCGCCAGCAGCCGGGCCGCGGTGTGCAGGTCGGCCCGGACCTCGGCGATCGAGGCCCGCCCGGAGAGCCAGGCGACGAGCGCCGAGTGCCAGGTGTGCTCGATCACCCGGACGGCCGCCCGCTGGCTCTCGCTGGGCGGGCCGGACTGCCCGATGGCGTCCAGGATGAGCTGTCCGGTGGCGGCGCTGATCTGGTCCACCTCGGTGCCGACCGAGCGGTCCGCGAAGCACATCGCCCGGACCATCGCCTCGGCCAGCAGCGGTTCGCGCTGGAGCGCGTGGAAGGCCCGGGCGAGCGCTTCGGCGACCCGCGGGGCGGGCTCCGGGTCGGTCGGCGGGTGCCGGCGGATGTGCTCCTGGAGCTCCTGCAACTGCTCCAGCATGACCGCGACCAGCAGGTGGACCTTGGACGGGAAGTACCGGTACAGCGTCCCGAGGGCGACCTGCGCGCTCTCCGCGACCTCCCGCATCTGCACCGCCTCGTACCCGCCGCGGGCGGCCAGCGCGGTGGCGGCGCGCAGGATCCGGCGCCGCCGTTCGGCCTGGCGCGCGGACAGCGGGGGCTCGCCCTGCGCCGGGGAGGCGGGGCTCACGGACGTGGTCGGCGACGGCAAGGGTTGCTCCCGGGGGCGCGTGGGCGGCGGTGTGCTCCAGAAAGGTCGACCCGGGGGCGACCCCGCGGCCGAGCCGGTGCGGCCCGCGGTCGGTCGGGGCCGGTCGCGGTCATTCCGGGGTCGGTCCGGGGCCGATCGGGGGTCGAGCGAGGGGTGATCGGGGGCCGATCGGGGGTCGAGCATGGCGGGCGTGGCGGGAATCACCAGCCCTGCCCCCTGAGCGAAAGCTACGGGCCGGTATCTTCGAGGTCTCTCATTGTTCACATGGTCGATGACGAGTTCCACAGCCACTGAAACCTGATCTACTTTAGCGACCGGTGCCACCGTTGGCGCCGCTCGCACCGATAGCAGCCAGAGATGAGGGCCGAGGATGACCGCGCAGCCGCTGCGGATTGCCCTGCTGTCGTACCGCGGGGACCCGTTCTGCGGCGGCCAGGGCGTGTACGTCCGGCACCTCTCCCGGGAGCTGGCCAGGCTCGGCCACCACGTGGACGTGATCGGCGCCCAGCCCTACCCCGTGCTCGACGAGGTCGACGGCCCCGGCTCGGTCCGCCTGGTCGAGCTGCCCAGCCTGGACCTCTACCGCGCCGACGACCCCTTCCGCACGCCCGCCCGCGCCGAGTTCCGCGGGCCCGTCGACGTGCTGGAGTTCGCCACCATGCGCACCGGCGGCTTCCCCGAGCCGCTCACCTTCTCGCTGCGCGCCCGGCAGTACCTGGCCCGGCACAAGGGCCGCTACGACGTGGTGCACGACAACCAGACCCTCGGCTACGGCCTGCTCGGCCTGGCCCGGCACGGCTTCCCGCTGGTTACCACGATCCATCACCCGATCACCGTGGACCGGCAGTTGGAGCTGGACGCGGCCCCCACCCGGGGCAAGCGGCTCTCGCTGCGCCGCTGGTACGCCTTCACCCGGATGCAGCGCCGGGTCGCGGCCCGGCTGGACCACGTGATCACCGTCTCCGGCACCTCGCAGCGCGAGATCGCCGAGCACCTGGGCGCCGCCCCCGGCGCCATCTCGGTGGTGCCGATCGGCGCCGACACCCGGCTCTGGTCGCCCTCGGCGGAGATCGAGCGGGTCCCCGGGCGGATCGTCACCACCTCCAGCGCGGACGTGCCGCTCAAGGGCCTGGTGTTCCTGGTCGAGGCGCTGGCCAAGGTCCGCACCGAGCGGGACGCCCACCTGGTGGTGGTCGGCAAGCCGCAGAAGGAGGACGGGCCGGTCGCCGAGGCGGTGCGCCGCTTCGGGCTCTCCGCGCACATCGAGTTCCGCACCGGCCTGAGCGACCGGGAGCTGGTCGACCTGTACCGCTCGGCCGAGGTGGCCTGCGTCCCCTCGCTGTACGAGGGCTTCTCGCTGCCCGCCGCCGAGGCGATGGCCACCGGCACCCCGCTGGTGGCGACCACCGGCGGGGCGATCCCGGAGGTCGCCGGGCCGGACGGCGGGACCTGCCTGGCCGTGCCGCCGGGGGAGGCGGACGCGCTGGCCGCCGCGCTCGGCCGGCTGCTGGACGACCCGCGGCTGCGCGCCGAACTCGGCGCGGCCGGCCGGGAACGGGTGCTGGCCCGGTTCACCTGGGAGCGGGCCGCCGAGCTGACCGCCGAGGCCTACCGTGCGGCGATCGCCACCGGCGCCGGCGCCCGGGCCCGCTCCGGGCCCGGGTGGCGGTACGTGCCCTGAGTCCGGCGCCCGAGGCGTCGAACCGGCGGAGCGTCGACCTGACGAAGCTTTCCGGCGAAGTGTTCTGACGAGACGTCAGGAACGCTTGGTAGCAATAGGAATGGGAGCCCTGCAGTGCTGACCGTCGATTTCTCGCGCTTCCCGCTCGCCCCCGGCGACCGGGTGCTCGACCTGGGCTGCGGCGGGGGCCGGCACGCGTTCGAGTGCTACCGCCGCGGCGCCAATGTGATCGCCCTCGACCAGAACACCGAGGAGATCGCCGAGGTCAAGAAGTGGTTCGCCGCGATGGAGCTGGCCGGCGAGGCCCCCGAGGGCGCGTCGGCGGTCGCGATGGAGGGCAACGCGCTGGCGCTGCCGTTCGAGGACGACTACTTCGACAAGATCATCATCTCCGAGGTGATGGAGCACATACCCGATGACAAGGGCGTGCTCAACGAGATGTTCCGGGTCCTCAAGCCGGGCGGCCTGCTCGCCGTGACCGTCCCGCGCTGGCTGCCGGAGAAGATCTGCTGGGCGCTGTCCGACGAGTACCACGAGGTCGAGGGCGGCCACATCCGGATCTACCGGGGCGACGAACTGCTCGGCAAGCTCAAGGACGCCGGCCTGGAGCCGTACGGCACCCACCACGCGCACGCGCTGCACTCGCCGTACTGGTGGATCAAGTGCGCCGTCGGCGTGGACAACGACAAGGCGCTGCCGGTCAAGGCCTACCACCAGCTGCTGGTCTGGGACATCGTCGGCACCCCGGTGATCAGCCGGATCACCAAGGCCGCCGAGAAGGCGCTCAACCCGGTCATCGGCAAGAGCTTCGTCGCCTACGCGTCCAAGCCGCACCGCCCCGCCGCCGGGCGCACCGCCTCCGAGCGGGCCGCGTCCGAGGGCACCGCCTCCGAGCAGGCCGGCGCATGACCGCCGCCGTCCCCGAGGTGCTGCTGCTCGACGGGGTGCTGGACGCCGAGCAGGCGGCCGACACCGTCCGCAGCATCCTGGCCGAGCAGCGCCCGGACGGTGCCATCCCGTGGTTCGCCGGCCACCACCTCGACCCGTGGGACCACACCGAGGCCGCGATGGCCCTCGACACCGCCGGAGAGCACGCCGCCGCCGAGGCCGCCTACCGCTGGCTCGCCGCCCGGCAGAACCCGGACGGCTCCTGGTTCGCCGCGTACACCGACGGCGAGGTCACCGACCGCGCCAAGGAGAGCAACTTCTGCGCGTACATCGCGGTCGGGGTCTGGCACCACCACCTCAGCACCGGCGACGACGCCTTCCTGGAGTGGATCTGGCCGGTGGTCCGGCGGGCGCTGGACTTCATCGTCGGCCTGCGGCTGACCGGCGGCCCGATCGCCTGGCGGGTGGACGAGGAGGGCGGCGCCACCGAGGAGGCGCTGCTCACCGGCTCGTCCAGCATCCTGCACGCGCTGCGCTGCGGACTGGCCGTCGCCGACTACCTGGAGGAGCCCCAGCCCGACTGGGAGCTCGCCGCCGGCCGGCTGGGGCACGCGATCACCCACCACCCCGAGCGGTTCCTCGACAAGGGCCGCTACTCGATGGACTGGTACTACCCGGTCCTCGGCACCGGCCTGCGCGGCGACGCGGCGGTCGAACGGATCGACCGCGACTGGGACCGCTTCGTCGTCCCCGGCCTCGGCGTGCGCTGTGTCAGCGACCGCCCGTGGGTGACCGGCGGCGAGAGCGCCGAACTGGCCCTGGCGCTCTGGGCGATCGGCCAGTCCGACCGCGCCGTGGACATCCTGCGCTGGATCCAGCGGCACCTACGGCACGAGGACGGCTCCTACTGGACCGGGTACGTCTTCGAGGACGACGCGATCTGGCCCGAGGAGCGCACCACCTGGACGGCCGGGGCGCTGCTGCTCGCGGTCGCCGCGCTCGGCGGGGACCCGGCGACGGTCGCGGTCTTCGGCGGCGAGCACCTGCCCGCCGGGCTGGTGGTCCAGGACTGCTGCTGAGCCTGCGGGCGGGCAGGGCGGCCGGGGCGGCCGGGCCGGGCGGGCGTCCGGGACGTCCGGCCGGGGCGGACGCTCACCACCGCGGCGCGGACGCCGAAGGGGCGGGACCGGAGATCCGGTCCCGCCCCTTCGGCGTGTACGGCGACGGGCGTCAGCCGCGCTGGATGCCCGTGGTGTCGGCCAGCACGCCCTGGGTGCCGTCCGGCAGCTGGGCGACCAGGGCCGCGCCGCGCTGCTCGACGGCCAGGTACCAGGTGCCCGGCACGACCTCGCCGACCGGGGCGCCGGTCGGGTTGTCCTTCGGCGCCAGCTGGCGCGGGGCCGGGACGGCGAACCAGAACGGCTGGAAGTCCGCCGCCGGGGCGGCCGGCTGCTGGGCGGCCGGGGTCGGCTGCGGCGCCGGGGCGCCGGCGTCCTGCGGCTGGACCGGCTGACCGGCCTGCACCGGCTGGCCCGGCTGCGGCTGGCCGGCGGCCGGGTAGCCGTAGCCGCCGGGAACCGGCTGGGCGCCGAAGGCCGGGTCGTGGGCCTGGCCCGGGTAGCCGTACTGGCCGGGGCCGGGCTGGCCGGGGGCACCCGGGTGACCGGGCTGACCCGGCATCGGGTAGCCGCCCTGGTAGGGGACGGCCGCCGGGCGGTCGCTCACCAGCGGGGCCTGCAGCGCCGGCACCAGCGGCGAGGCCGCGGCCGCGCCCGCCAGCACGATCAGCGAGATCAGGCCGAGCCAGGCGCCGAAGCCGTGGCTGAGGCTGCCCACGGTCGGGCCGCCGCCCAGCGCCCAGAGCGAGGTCCACAGCGCGGCGACGCTGAACGCGATGCCCCACTGGTCCAGCCGCAGGCCGAGCACCTGGCGGTTTGCGGCCGCCGGGCCCTGGAAGCGCTGCACCAGGATCAGTACGGCGGCGGCGATCCCCAGCAGGAAGATCGAGGGCAGGATGGGGAACAGCTCGGTGCTCCACGCGTTCTGCGAGGTGGTCCCGCAGTACCGGCCGCTGCAGTCGACGGTCCAGTAGGGCAGGAAGGAGGCGATGAAAAGCAGGACGGCCCCGCCTGCGACGGCGGCGTCTCCCCTGGTGAGAGCGCGCAGATTCACTTACGTTCCCCTCGTTGACGTGTCGTGGACGGTGCTTCGTGCGGTCGGGTTGACCGGCCGAAACTCCCGAACGGACCAGAAGCCTAGGCCCAACCGTCCCGCCGGTGCACAGCGGGACCGGGAACGGGTCGAAGTCGTTGCAAACCGCTCGGGCGGGGTGGGTTGTCGTCCACCGCTCCCGAGCGTCCCAACTCCCTTGCCGGGCTTGCTCAGTGCGTCGTCAGGAAGGCGGCCAGCGCGTCGGAGATCCCCTGGGCGGCCTGTTGGCGCCACTGAGGGTCCGTCATCCGCCGGGCGTCCGCGGAGTTGCGCATGTTACCGCACTCGATGAACACCTTGGGAACCGCCGAGAGGTTGAGGCCGCCCAGGTCGGAGCGGGTGTCCAGGCCCTGGTCGGCGATGTAGTCGGCGTACGGCTCGCCGGTCGCGGCGTGGAAGCGGTCGCGCAGCAGCAGACCCAGCCGGTGCGAGGGCTCGACGATCGCCGAGTTGTCCGCCTTTCCGGCGACCACCTTCGCGGGCATGATCACGTGGAAGCCGCTGCCGCTCGCCGGGCCGCCGTCGCCGTGCACCGACAGCGCGACGTCCGCGTGCGCGTCGGCGCCCGCCCGGGCGCGCTCGTCGACGCACGGGCCCCAGGGGCGGTCGCCGTCCTGCACCATCACCACCTTGGCGCCCCGGGCGGTCAGTAGGGCGCGGGCCCGGCGGGTGACGTCCAGGGTGTAGTCGGCCTCGGTGTAGCCCGCGTTGGTCTCGGTGCCGGTGGTGTCGCACTCCTTGTGGCCGTTGCCGACGTCCACCTGGCGGTTGATCTCGGTGGGGTGGGAGAAGTTGCCGGGGTTGTGGCCGGGGTCGAGCACGATGGTGCGGCCGGCGAGGTCGCCGGTGGGTGCGGTCGTCGGTGCGGCGGTGGTCGGCGGGGTGCCGGCCGACGGGGTGCCGGTCGGTGCGGCGCTGCTCGGCGGGGCTTCGGGGGTGGCCGAGGTGGGGCCGGCGGACTCGCCCGGGGTGGACGGCGTGGACGGGGCGGCCGGGGCGGAGGCCGCGGCGCCCGCCGGGCTGGAGTGGTCCAGGGCCTGCCAGCCGAACCAGCCCGCCGTGCAGAGCGGGACGGCCGCGGCGACCACGGTGGTGGTGCGCAGCAGGGCGGAGCGGCGGGGCGGTCGGGAGGGCTGGCCGGTCACGGGTCGTTCAGATCCTGTCCGAGGTGGGCGGGGTGATGCCGTAAGCAGTCGCGATCGGGCTCCACTTGGCCAGGAAGTCCGACTTCGCCTGGGTGGCCTGCGGGTTGAGCTGGTCCGCGTGCTTCTTGTCCGCGGTGGTCGGCGCCCGGCCGGAGCAGCCCTGGGCAGAGACGGCGCGCGCCCAGGCCGCGTACGCCCGGTCGACGTCGGCGGACAACTGCCAGGCGGACTTGAGCGAGTTCACCGCGTCCGCGCCGCCCGGCAGGTCCGAGACGCTCAGACCGGCGAGCTTGGACAGCAGGCCGTCGCGCTGCTTGGCGCCGTTGTCGAAGACCTGCGCCGCGCTGTCGATGTCGGCCTTCGCCGGGCAACTGCTCACCTTGGCAACGGCGTTGCTGATCGAGGCGCGGGCGTTCTCGCCGTCGGTGAGCAGACCGTCCAGCGCCTGGGCCTGGGCCTGGGCCTTGGGGCCGGCGGTGGTCGCGGTCGGGGCCGGCGTGCCGGAGGGCGTGGCCGGGGCGCTGCCGCTCGGCGCGGCGTCCGTGCCGGTGGGCGCCGGGGCGGGCTGCGGATCGCCCGAGCCGCTCGCGGTGGCGGCCGACGGGGCGGGGGCGGCCTGGTCCTTCTTGTCGCTGCCCGAGGTCGCGTACAGCAGGCCGCCGCCGACCGCGAGCACCAGCAGCAGCGCGAAGCCGATCAGCAGCGGGGCCTTGCGGTTGGTCGGGCGGTCCTCGTCGTCCTGGTCGTCGACCGGTTCGTGGACCGGGTGGTCCGGGTACGGCTGGGCACCGTACGGGGGTTGTTGGTACGGCCCCTGCTGGTAGGGGCCCTGCTGGTACGGGCCGGCCGGGGGCGGCGGCGGGTAGACGTAGCCGGGGCCGGGGAGGCCGCCGCCCTGGGGGGCGCGGTCCTGCGGGGCGGCGTGCGAGGGGAACGGCGTGGCCGCGGACGGGGCGGCCGTGGGCGGGGCACCCGGCGGCGACGGGGGCACCCGGGGGAGGGCGGCGGTGGGCGCCCCCGGGCCGGTCTCGGCGGCGGGGCCCGGCGCGGGTGCCGACGGGGGCGTCGACGCGTCCCGGGGCGGGTCGAATCCCGGGGCGGTGGACAGGTACGGGCGGCCGCCCAGCGGCGGGCCCTGGTCGCCGACCGCGCCCGCGGCCGGGGGAGGGGTCGGGGCCGGAGTCGGGGTCGGGGGCGCGGGCGCGGGTGGTGCGGCGGGGGCGGATTCGGCCTCCGGGCGCTGCGGATTGCGGACCCAGCCGCCCGCGCCGCCGCGCGCGGTCGGGTCCCAGACCGCGGGAGCGGTGTTGTGCTGGTCCGTCATGTGTCGCTGGCCCCCACCCGTCCGCCGATGCTCTGCCTGGTGCTGCCGCCGGTACCGCAGCCACCTGGTGCTGCGCGGACACCGTACCGTTCGAACCCCCGGCCGACAGCCCCGGCACGACGTTAGAGCATCCGGATGCGGCGGCGGGGGTGATCTCGCGGTGCGGACGGGGGCGGCGGGTGGAGGGGGCGTACGGGCTGTCGGTTCAGCCTGCGGTGCGGCGCAGCACGCGCAGCGAGCCGGTCACCGAGACCTCCTCGAAGCCCTCGGCGAGCGCCCGCAGGTACACCCGGTACGGGGCCTGGCCGCCGTCCGCCGGATCCGGGAACACGTCGTGCACCACCAGTAGGCCGTCGGGCGCCAGGTGCGGCGCCCAGCCGTCGTAGTCGCCGGTCGCGTGCTCGTCGGTGTGCCCGCCGTCGATGAAGACCAGGGCCAGCGGCCGCCCCCACAGCGCGGCGATCTGCGGCGAGCGGCCGACCAGTGCGACCACGTGCTGCTCCAGCCCGGCGGCGTGCAGGGTGCGGCGGAACCGGGGCAGGGTGTCCATCAGCCCGACCTCCGGGTCCACCAGGGTCGGGTCGTGGTACTCCCAGCCGGGCTGCTGCTCCTCGGAACCGCGGTGGTGGTCCACGGTCAGCGCGACCGCCCCGGCCTCCCGGGCCGCGGCGGCCAGCAGGACCGCCGAGCGGCCGCAGTAGGTGCCGATCTCCAGCAGCGGCAGCCCGCCGGTGCGCCGGGCCGCCTCCACCGCCGCCGCGTACAGCGCGAGGCCCTCGTCCACCGGCATGAACCCGGTGGCCGCCTCGAACGCCGCCAGCACCTCCGGCGCCGGACGGGCGCCCTCCAGCAGGTCGGACATGCGGTGCTCCTCGGGGGTTCGGGCGGCGGACGGACGTGCTCGGACCCTACTCGACGGTAGCGGCGCGCGGGCCGCCACCCTCCCCGGGGCCCCGGCACCCCGGAGCCGGTCGCCGGATCCGCCGTTCTGGAACGCGTTCTAGTCGGGCCCCGGTGGCCGTGCCAGAATCGGCCCGACCCTTGACCCGAGGCACACCGGGAGCAGCCCCATGCGCGCAGCCGTCCTGCACAAGACCGGCCAGGAGACCCTCGACGTCCGCGAGGACGTGACGGCCGTCGGCTTCGGCCCGGGCACCGTACGGGTCCGGATGCGTGCCGCCAGCCTGTGCCACTCCGACCTCTCCGCGATGAACGGCGTGCTGCCGCAGCCCGCACCGTTCGTCCCCGGGCACGAGGGCGCCGGGGACGTCGTCGAGGTCGGCGAGGGCGTGACCGGCGTCGAGCCCGGGGACCGCGTGGTGCTCTGCTGGATGGCCCCCTGCGGCCGCTGCGCGCACTGCGAACACGGCCGCGGCCACCTGTGCGTCGCCAGCCTGCGGCGGCTCGGCGAGCCCGGCTTCCGGCTCGCCGAGGACGGCACCGAGGCCTCCGGCTTCTACGGCACCGGCGCCTTCGCCGAGGAGGTGGTGGTCACCTCCGACGCCGTCATCAAGGTGCCCGCCGACCTGCCGTACGAGGCCGCCGCGCTGATCGGCTGCGGGGTCACCACCGGCATCGGCGCCGCGGTGAACACCGCCCGGGTCGAGCCCGGCTCGTCGGTCGCGGTGATCGGCGCGGGCGGGGTCGGGGTGGCCACCGTCCAGGGCGCCCGGGTCTGCGGCGCCGCCCGGATCACCGTCGTCGACCCGGTCGCCTCGCGCCGCGAACGGGCCCTGGCCTTCGGCGCCACCGAGGCGATCGCCCCCGAGGACCTCAAGGCGGTCGCCAAGGGCCTGCCCGGCGGCGGCTTCGACTACGTCTTCGAGGCCGTCGGCCGTGCCGCCACCGTCCGGGCCGGCTACGACGCCGCCCGGCGCGGCGGCGCCGTCGTCGTCATCGGCGCGGGCGCCCGCGACGACCTCGCCCAGTTCACCATGGGCGAGCTGTTCTTCAACGAGAAGCGGCTGCTGCCCTCGCTGTACGGCGGGGCGCCGGTGGCGCGCACCATCGGACTGGTCGTCGACCTGTGGCGGGCCGGCCGGATCGACCTCGACGGCATGATCACCCACCGGGTCGGGCTGGCGGACGTCAACCGGGCGATCGCGCAGATGCGCAGCGGCGAGGCGTTGCGCACGGTGGTCTCGCTGGATCCGCGGGGCTGAGGACGTGCGAGGGCCCGCCGGGGACGTCCCCGGCGGGCCCTCGCAGTGGTGCGGTCGTTCCTTCCGGCTTTCGGCTTCTGGCTTTCCGACTTTCCGGTCTTCCGGCCTTCGGTCGGGATCGGCCGTTCGGCCGGGTCGGGCCGTCCGGTCGGGATCAGCCCTGGACGCCGGCCGCGCGGTGGCGGCCGTGCGGGTCCGTCCCGGCGGTGTCGTCGGCGGCGGAACCGCCCCGGTGGCGACCGTGGAGCGCGGTGTCCTCGGCCGTCTTCTCGTCGGCGTCGGTCCCGTTGATCGCGGGTCCGGTGGTGTCGGTGAGGGTGTCGGACATGGGAATCGTTCTTCCGTGCGGAGGGTGCAGGTCATCGGCGCCCGTCCGGCGCCAGCGGTACACGGTCGGGTCCCCGATCGGGCGCTCGGTACGCGCCCACAGCCGGTGATCGCGGCCCGTGCCCCGGCCACCATAACGGCCGGGACTGACGAGATCCTATCGACCTCATGAGGCGAGTCCCGTCCGTCCCGAAGGCACCGAACCCAACCAGTGGCCCACCAGTTCGCGGTAGAACGGCGAGAGCACCTGCAGATCGCCGTGACGGGCCGACAGCCCGCGGCCGCCGTCCAACAGCAGTACCCGGTCCGCCCGCAGGGCCGAACTGATCCGGTGCGCGATCACCACCAGCGTCCCCGGCCGCTCGGCGAAGGCCCGCTCCACCCGCTCCTCGGCGGCGGCGTCCAGCCGGCAGGTCGCCTCGTCCAGCACCACGACCGCGGCGCGCCACATACGTCCGCACCAGCGCGAGCAACTGGCGCTCACCGGCGGACAGTTCACCCGGATCCCGCAGTACGCCGGTGGTCAACCCGCCCAGGCGGGCCACCAGTTCACCCGCCCCCAACCGTTCGACGGCGTCCGCGAGGTCCCGCTCGGACACCTCCGGAGCCAGCCAGGCCAGGTTGTCCCACAGCGACCCCGGGAACACGTACGCCTCCTGCGGCAGCAGCACCACCCCGTGCGGTCCGCCGCCCACCACCACCGTCCCGGCGGTCGGCGCCACCAGGCCCGCCAGCAGCCCCGCCAGGGTCGACTTCCCCACCCCGCTCGGCCCCACCACCGCCACGTGCTCCCCGGCACCGAAGACCGCGTCCAGCCCGTCCAGCACGGCCGCCGCCCCCGGGGCGTGGGCGAACCGGACCCCGGTCAGCCGCACCTCCCCGACCGGCACACCGGCCACCCCGTGCGGCGTCGTGCCGGGTGAGGGGGTGTGCTCCGTGACCGTGGCCAGCCGGTCCAGCACCACCGCGAGGTTGAGCAGCCAGCCGCCGACCGTGCCGGCCAACGTCCGTACCGCTGGATCGAGTTGCTGGAGCAGATAGGTGGCGACACCGAGCAGCTCGCCCGCCGTCAGCGCATCGTGCGCGAGCAGCCACGGGGCCGCGGCGAGGACGGCCAGCACCGGCAGTCGCCCGCCGAGCGCCACCACCAGCGCACGCAGGGCCGACGCCCGGCCCAGCGCGCGGGCGGCCGCGGCACTCTCCTGGGCGGCCTCCGCCAGCGCCCGGGCGACATCGCCCCCGGTGCCCGTCGCCTGCACGTCGCGCAGGCCGTCCAGCGCACGCCCGGCCGCGGCGGCGAGCCGCTCCTCGGCCAGCACGACGGACTCCCGCCGCGACGCCATCGGCCGCAGCAGCCGAACGAAGACCAGCCCGGCCGCCAGCAGCGGCAGCAGCACCAGCGGCAGCACGGCCGGCGCCAGCAGCGTCAGCCCGACCAGGGCGGCGACCAGGGTGACCCCCACCCCGCGCAGGGTGCGGAGCAGCGTGGCGGTCAACTGGCGTGCGGACTCGACCTGTTCGGTGAGCCGGGCGACCTCGGCCGGATCCGCCGTAGGGCGCGCGAGCGCACTGTGCACCACCCGCACGACCAGTGCGTCCCGCAGCGGCTCCACCACCCCGGCGAGGTACGGGAACCCGGCCCGCGCCGCGTGGGCCCGGACCGCCATGGTCGCCCCGAACCCAGCCAGCCAGGCCACCCCGACCCCCGGCCGCCCGGCCAGGAACCCCTGGTCGACCGCCGCCGAGACGAACAACCCGGACACCAGCGGCGGCAGCGCCTCCACCCCCGACCACACCAGCAGCCGCACCAGCGCCCGCCGCGTCCCCCGCAACTGCCGGACCAGCAACCTCCACCCCGGCGCCCCCACCACCGAACCCTTCCGCCGCCGACGCCCTCGCGCCCGTTTCGGGGGCAGCGGTCGAATGGGAGGTCGGCCCCGCCGACTTTCTGTGCCGGCTGCTGCGCGGCGTGAGGTGAGCTGCATGGGAAGTCGATCCAGCCGGCTTTCTGGGAGGGAGAGGGAAGTCGGCCAGGCCGACTTCCCCACGGACAGGGCTGATAGGGCCAACAGCGCGCACCGGAAGTCGGCCCGTCCGACTCCCGGCGCCACCGCAGAAACGTTTCGGCGATCCGCCCCCACACGGCCAACGGCAGACCTGCCCTGCACCAGAAGTCGGCCCGGCCGACTTCCTGTGCAGAGGTGATCCGCAGCCCCCGGCCGATGCGGTTCCCCAGCCCGGTGGGACGCGCAGGGGGATTTCCCTGCGCGAGAAGTCGGCTGGCCGACTTCCTGTGCAGGTGAAGAAACGTAACTGCTGCCGATGCCGGTGCTCGCGTGGGCGACAACGGACCTGCCGGCACCAGAAGTCGGCCCGGCCGACTTCCTGTGCGGTGGTGATGTGCGGCCGCCGGCCGGTGCGGTTCCTCGGCCCGGCAGGGATGGGCGGGGGGCTTGCCTGCGCGAGAAGTCGATCTGGCCGACTTCTCGCGCAGAGGCGATCTGTAGGCGCCAGCCAATGCGACAAGTCGCCGGAGTCGATGTGCCGGCCGGATTTCGTCGTCGTCCCCTGTGCGGCAGCTGGGGGAGTTGCTTGCGCAGGAAGTCGATGTGGTCGACTTCCTGCGCAGGTGCAGAAACGTATCTGCTGCCCGTGTGGGCGACAGATACCGGACCTGCTGGCACCGGAAGTCGGCTTGGCCGACTTTCTGCGCGGCGGCCCTGTTCGGGCCAACCGGAGAATTCGGCGGAGCCGTTTGTCCAGCCCAGCGCCGCTCCACTGCGGCACGGTCTGGCGGGGATTGCTCCGCACCAGAAGTCGATCTGGCCGACTTCTGGTGCAGTTGCCTGCTGCGATGGGTGTCGGTGTGATGCCTCGCGCAGAAGGGCGGTGGGGTAGCCGCCGCGCGCGGGCTGTTGGGGGGGTGGCCTTTTGTTGTGGGGTGCTGCTGCGAGTGTGTTCGAGTGGCACCAGAAGTCGACGGGGTCGACTTCTGGTGCGGCGCGGGGCGGGTCATGTGGTGGCCGCGTGGAGGGAGGTGTCGGCGAGGGTGGCGCGGTAGTCGGGGTGGGCGAGGAGGGTGGTGTGGGGGGCGAGGGCGCGGAGGTGGCCGGCGTCGAGCCAGGCGACCAGGTCGGCGCGGGCGGCGACGGTGCCGCGGTGGGCGATCACCAGGCGGGTGCGGCCGTGGGTGGCGCGGTCGAGGGCCTCGGTGACCTGGTACTCGGTGGCGAGGTCCAGGCCGGAGGTCGCGTCGTCCAGGACGACGACCCGGGTGGGTCGGGCCAGCAGTCGGGCGAGGCCCAGGCGTTGCAGTTCGCCGCCGGAGGGGTGGAGTTCGTCCAGCGGGGTGTCCCAGCCCCGGGGCAGCCGGGCGAGGAAGCCGTTCGCGTGGGCGGCCGCCGCCTCGGCCGGGCCGGCGCCGGCCAGCGCCTCGCGGACGGTGCGGCCGACCAGGGTGGGCCGGGCGAAGGCGTAGCCGACCGCGTGCCGCAGTTCGGCGGGGGACAGGGCGCTCACCGGGACGCCGTCGATCAGCACGGTGCCCTCGTCGGGGTCCCGCAGCCGCCCCGGCAGGGCGGCGAGCAGGGACTTGCCGGAGCCGGAGCGTCCGACCAGGGCGACCGTACGGCCGCCGGGGACGGTGAGGTCGAGCGGGCCGAGGAGGACCCGGTCGCCGTCGCGCACCACCACGCCCCGCAGGGTGACCTCCCCGGGCCCGCCGGTCGGCAGGGTCGCGGCGCCCGTCGGGGCCGGTGCGAGGGCCAGCAGTTCGTCCACCCGGGCCTGTCCGGCGCGGGCGTGCGCGACCCCGACCAGCGACTCGACCTGCTCGAACAGTCCCGCGCCGAGTGCCGCCCAGCCGGCCGCCGCGGCGAGCGCGCCGGGGGCGAGGTCGCCGTCCGCGAGCAGCGACCCGGCGGTGGTGAGCACCGCGACCTCGACCAGGGCGATCAGCAGGGTGGCCTGCCAGGCGGTGCGCCGCTGCGCGGTCCAGAGTGCGTGCCCCGCCGTGGAGAGTTCCGGGAGCGGCGCCAACACCCGTGCGGCCTCGCGCTGTTCGGCGTGTGCCGCGTGGATGCTGCGCAGTCCGGTGAGGGCGCCGCCGAGTCGGGCGGCGATCTCGGCCTGGACCTCCTGGTAGCGGGCGAACACCGGCCCGGCCTGGCGCAGGAAGAGCCGGATCAGCAGCACACCGGGGACCACCCCGGCGAAGAAGGCGAGGGCCAGCCAGGGCGACAGGGCGGCGAGTCCGAGGATCGCGCCGACCGAGGTGAGCAGCGCGGTGGCGGCGCCGAGGGCGGCGGGAAGTCGGCCGCCGGCGTCGCCGGCCGAGCCGAGCAGTCGGGCGGCGAGGTCGCCGGGCGGCGGCCCGCCGTGCAGTCGGCCACCCGGCCCGAGGGCGAGCAGGTGGCGGATCAGGCGTCCGCGCAGGGCGGCGGTGGCCTCGGCCGAGCAGGCCGGTCCGGCCACCGCGGCGGTGGCGTTGGCGGCGGCCGCCACGCCCAGGACGGCGGCGAGCAGCAGATAGGGGTCGGGGCCGCCGGAGCGGTGGTCGAGGGCGGCGTCGACGGCGCCGGCGAGTACGGCGGGCAGCGCGAGGGTGGTGGCGGCCTCGACCGGCAGGGCGATGCCGAGCGCCAGCGTCCATCGGTCCGGGCGGCGGGGCAATGCGGGTCTCCCGTCGGTGAGTCGGAGGATCGGAGGGGGGAAGAAGGGTGCCGTCCCCGCCTGTCCGGACAGGCGGGGACGGCATACCTCGGACCAGTGCGCGATCAGCTGTTGGTGAAGATCAGGCAGGTCAGGATGAGACAGGTGTACTGGCAGCCGCTGCCGTGGCCGGTCAGCTCGACGGACTCGGTCTCCGGCAGGTCCTGCAGCGCCGCGAGGTCGGTCTCGAAGTCCACCATGTTGTCCATGATCGGGTCCTCCCCTTGAGGTGCGCCCGCCGCGATCTGCCTGCGGGCGTCGGGTGTTGAACCCCGGAAGCGGCCTCCATCCGCCGCACCGGGGGTGGTGCCCCGGACCGCACTGGGTCCGGGAGTCTGTGAGGTGCCGAGCCCGGTGAACGGTCAGGGCTCGGTGAGCAGTCAGGGCTCGGTGAACAGTCACGGCTCGGTGAACAGGTGGAACGGCCGGGGCCTCAGCCCGGGCGGCCGGTCCGCAGGAACGCGGCCAGCAGCTCGTGCAGGACGGCGGCGCCCTCCTCGGCCAGCACCTCGTGCCCGGAGCCGGCCGCCTCCACGTACCGGAAGTCCGCGCCCTCGACCCGTCCGATCCGCAGCAACTCGTGCCGCAGCGAACGGGATTGGCTGACCGGAACCACCTCGTCCCGGTTGCCGTGCACGACCAGCAGTGGCGCGCTCAGCCGGTGCGCGAGCTGGAGCACGTCGCGCGGCCCGCGGGCGTCCGTGATCGGCTCGCCGCCGCCCAGCCGGGTGGTCAACGCCCTTACTGGGGGCGCCGCTTCGGCCAGCAGTCGGGCGCCGGACAGGAACGGCGCGACCACCGCGCAGCGGGCGACCTGCTCGGTCGGCGCGTGCGCGGCCGCCAGCAGCGCCAGGAACGCGCCGTAGCTCACCCCGAACAGCGCGGGCGGTTCCAGGCCGAGTGCGGCCCGCTGCCCGGCGATGCCGTCCAGCAGGTACAGCACGTCGTCCAGGTCGGGCCCGCCCCAGGCGCCCCGGATGGCCAGTGCGTGCGGCACCCCGTAGCCGGTGGAGCCGCGCTGGTTGGGTGCGACCACCGCCAGGCCCTCGGCGGCCATCCGCTGCAGCGCCGGGTCGAACTCCAGCCGCCAGGCGTCGGCCGGTCCGCCGTGCAGGGCCAGCACCAGGTGCGGGCTGCTCAGCCAGGCGTCGCCGCCGTACACCACGGCTTCCAACGGCCCGGCCGGGCCCGCGAGTTCGAGGCTCTGTGCGGGCTGCCAGCGGCCGCCGTCGCCGGCCGGGGTGCTGCCGTCCAGGCGCCAGCCGGGCGGCGGGGTGCGGGAGACGCGCGGTCCGCCGGGCTGCCAGGGCAGTACGGTGTCCCGCCACGGTCCGGGCAACCCCGAGCTCAGCGGCGCGAGTTGGAGCGGAAGCGGCATCGGGACCGAGGTCGCCGGGGCCGGTCCGTGGGCCAGCAGGGCGTCCACGTCCAGGGTGGCCAGCGCCGCCGGGTGGTCGGGCGAGGAGTACGGCATCCGCAGTCCCGCGCCGCCCCAGTGCCCGACCGCGCCGAGTCGCCCGGGCGGCACCGGCAGCGGGTCCAGTCGCCCGGCCGCGGGGCGCCACAGGGCGAGCGCCGAGCCGGCCCCGTGGTCGATCTGCACCGCGACCCGCGGGCCGTCGGCCGCCTGCCGCAGTGCGACCGGCCGCAGGAACATGCCCGCGACGTGCAGGCATTCCGGGAACCGCAGCGGCTCCCCACCGCCCAGGAAGCCCCAGCCGAGCCGGTCGGTGCCGGGCGCGTCGCTGCGCACCATCGCGAAGCGGCTGTCCGGGTCGAACAGCACCAGCCGGTCGTTGCTGTGCTCGCCGATCTCCAGCAGCGGGGTGGTGGTGCCGCTGCGCAGGTCCAGCACCACGCTGCGGACCAGCCCGCCGGCCACCCGGTCCAGTGCGAGCAGTGCGCCCGCGTGGTCCAGCCAGGTGCCGCCGCCGTGCAGGCCGGGGATCTCGGCGACCCGGACCGGCTCGCTGCCGTCCGCCCGGACCAGCCACGCGGTGGTCGCCGGACGGGTGTCCGTGCCGAGGGCGATCGCCACCGGGGGGTTCGGGCCGGCGTCGGGCGGCACGGGGAGCGGCAGCAGGCGCAGCCCGGGCATCCGGAGCGATGCCAACTCCTGTTCCACGGTGCCGTTCTCGCCGTACGAGAGGCGGACCAGGTCGTGCCGCTCGCCGTCGTGCCGGCAGACCAGCGCCGAGCCGTCGGGCAGCGCGACCAGCTGTGAGCGCAGGTGTTCCGAGCGGTTGCCGGACAGCGGCAGCGCGGTCGGTGCGGCCGGTGAGCCGTCCGTCGGAAGCCGCCAACTCTCCACGTACCAGACGCTGTCGGCGGCCGCGGCCAGGCAGGCCGCGTGGCTGCCGTCGGCGGAGAAGGAGAAGCTCAGTCGGCGCAGGGCGCGGGTGGTGGTGCGGGTGGCCGTGTTCACGCCTGCGTCACCCCACTTCCGGGGTGCGGGAGTTGGCCGCGGACGGGGGAGACCGGGTCCAGCCAGAGCCGGGGGCCGCCGTGCCGGAGCCGGAGCAGGAAGGCCAACGGCCCCGCGGTGCCGGTGCCGTAGCCGGCGGCGCAGCCGGTGCCGGTCTCGTCGGGGAGGACCAGCAGGCCGTCGCGCAGGGCGGCGCGGGAGGCGATCAGTCGACCCAACTCCTGGGCGCCGGTGCGGAATTCCGGATCGTCGGTGGCCTCGGCGAGGTCCAGCAGGTAGTCGCCGTCCCCGGCCAGACCGTGGCAGGCGCTCACCCCGCTGTGCCAGCGGCCGGCCAGTACGGCCCGACCGGCGGCCCGGGCCAGGTCGAGCGCGTCGGTGTCGCCGGTGGCCCGCCACAGGCGCAGCAGGAAGCTGCCCGCGCCGGAGGAGCCGCTGCACCAGTGCGAGAGCCGGAGGTGTTCCGGATCGCCCGCGCTCTGCGGCCACCAGGCGGTGGTGCGGTCGGTGGCACGGTCGGAGGCAGGGCCGGCGCCGCCCCACCGGACGGTCGCGGCGAGTGTCAGCCCGGCGTCGAGCGCGGCCGAGATGCAGGCGTCCCGGAGGGCGCCGTCGTCGGTCGCCTCGGCGGCGGCGAGGAGAAAGGCGCCGATGCCCGCCACGCCGTGCGCGAAGCCGAGGTGGGTGATCCCGGCGAGCGCCGAGTCGAAGTCGGCCGGCACCGGCCAGACCGTCCCGTACGGTCCCGGCCGGGCGGCGGCGAGCAGGGCGCGGGCGCAACGGGCGGCCCGCTCGGCGAAGCCGTCGTCGAAGTACTCTGTGGCAAAACGGAGTTGAGCGAAACCCGCGCCCGCCACGCCGTGGCACACATCGGGGTTGGGCCATTCGACGGCGATCCGTCGGGCGAGCACGGCGGCCCGTTCGGCCGCCTCGGCGTCGCCCAGCACCCGGGCGGCGTCCAGCAGCGCCCAGGCCGTCCCGGACCGCCCGAAGTGCAGCCCGGGCAGCACCACCGGCTCGGCGGCGACCCGCCGCTCGATCCACTCCACGGCGGTACGGGCGGTGCGGGCCGCCTCCGCCCGCACCTCGACCGGCAGGCCCTCCGCCGCGACCGCCCGCGCCAGCACGGCGAGCACACCCGCGGCGCCGTGCTGCACATTGCACGGGTCCGTCCGCTCCCCGGCGGGCACCACGGGCCACAACCGGTCGGCCCGCTCGGGCGTCGCACCGACGGCGAGGTGCCGCAGGCCGTCGCGCAGCAGCCGGTCGAGGGACGGGCCGTCGGCATCCTGAGGCAGGTCGGCGTCGGGCCGGGCGGCGGCGTGCCACAGCGGGGCGACGAGGACGGGCGTGGCCACGGGCCGACGGGCGTCCCGACTGCCCACGGGGGCGGAGCCGCCCTCCAGGGGGTTGCGAGGGGCAGCCGAAGGCGACCGCCCGACGGCCCCGGGAGTAGGAGCGCCCAGCGCCTCCCGGACCCGGGCCACCTCCCACCGCAGTCCCGGCGCCTCCGCCCGCAGTCCCAGCACCGCCGGTGCCAGCCGCCGCGCCGTGGCACCCGAGCGGGCCGCGAGGGCGAGCCAGCGTCCGAGCCGTTCGGCGACCGGACGGGCGTGCGGAAGGTCTTCCGGCAGCAGCGGGTCGTGTCCGGTGGCGAGCAGGAAGAGCAGTCCGCCGAGGGCGTACAGGTCGACGGCCGGGTCGGCGACGCAGGAGCCCGCGAGGGCGAGCCGGCCCTGTTCGGGGGCGCGGTAGCCGGGGGTGCCGGCGGAGCCGGCCGAGCGGCCGGTCTCGGCGGCGAGTTCGAGGTCGACGAGCCGCAGGGTGCCGTCGGGGCGGACCATCACGTTGCCGGGGGAGAGGTCGCGCAGCACCAGTCCCTGGCCGTGCACCCGCTCGACCAGGTCGAGTAGCCCGCGCACCACCGGTTCGGCCTCCGCCCAGTCCACGTCCGGGCTGCCGTCGCGCCGCAGTCGGGCGGCGACCCAGGCGCCCAGCGGCTGTCCGGCGATTCGTTCCTGCACCAGGAAGACGGAGTCGTCCTGCTCGATCAGTTCGACGGCGCGCGGTGCCAGTCCCTGTCCGTCCAGCCGGGCGAGCAGCGCGGCCTCGTGCCGCAGCGCGTCGCGGGCGTCCGTCCCGGCGCGGTCGACCTCGATGTGGGCGCGGGCCTGCTTGACCACGACCTCGGCCCCGCCGGCGGCCTCCCGGCCGAGGAACACGCCGCCCTTCGCGCCGTGCCGTACGGCGGCGGTGACCGCGTAGCGCCCGGCCAGCAGCACCCCGCCCCCGCCGCGGCGAGTGGTGGCGGCGGGTCCCGCGAACGGGTCCCGCACCCACCCCGGCGCCCGGTACGAGCCGCCGCGCACGTCCTCGGTCCGCTCGCCGCCCGGCCCGCGCAGCACCGAGCGGTACTCCCCGTCGTTGCCGAGTTCGGGCCGCGCCGCGAACGCGCCGTAGCGGTAGTGCACCCGGCTGCCGGGCCGGTACGGCCGGTCGGACAGGACGACCGGACCGGGCAGCCCGGCCGTCACCCGGTCCAGTTCGGCCGCCAGCCGCTGGAACTGCGCGTCGTCGGCCGGGTAGACGGTGATGAACTTGCCCGCCGAACCCCGGTCGCTGTTGCGGGAGTTGAGCTCGCGCAGGCGCTCCTCCGCGGCGGCGAACTTGAAGCTGCACGGGTCCGCGGCGAGCACCCGGACCACCGCCGCGAGCACCTCCCCGCCGACCACGGTGGCCGCACTGACATGGAGCTTCCACCCCTGTTCCGGTAAGCGCGACGAACCGACCGCCGAGCCACCCACCGAGCCGTCCGACGAACCGACCGCCGAGCCACCCGCCGAGCCGTCCGACGAACCGACCACCGAGCCCCCCACCGAGCCGTCCGACGAAGCGGACGGCCTGGCCGTGCACCAGAAGCCCCCGACGGTGACCTCCCAGTCACCGCCGCCTCCCCGGCCCCCGGCGCCGGCCAGCGCCGCCCGCGTCGTCTCCGGCCACGCACCGGCCGCATCCGGTCCGCGCCCCGCCGATCCCGGGCCCCCGGCCGTGCGCAGTGATGTGCCTGCCCTCATCCGCCGCCACATCCCTTCGTCTCGGCCGCCGAGCCACGGGTGCCACTGCTCGGCACCCGGGCGTGCGGCCCGGCCTGATCGGTTTCCTCGGTTGCGATCCCCTCCAGGGGGTGTGCGCCCGGTGACTCCCGTCCGGCGGGCCTCGGCCCGCGCCGGCGGAGTGCATCCCTCCCCGCCCCCGGTGGGGGGCTACTGCCGGGGCAACTCCCGTTCGCAGGACTGAAGTTAGTTTCGAGAAAACCGCAGGCTCAACGCAGAGCCGGTCACTTCACTCGTAAGGGTGATCAGTGGGCGGTTTCGAATTCGTACGAGAACACTGCTGTGAGTAACGGGCGCCCGGCGCACGGGCGCGTACGACGCGCGCGGGCTCCGAACGGGCGCCCCGGACCGGGCTCCGGGCGCTCCGGCCGCAGGTTGACGCGCATCCGTACGGCACCAGCACCCCCGTCCGCGGTCCCGCCCGGCCCCGTCCCCCGAACGGCCGAGGCCCGACCGGCCCCGCGCGCACGGTAGTCTCGACAGGTGCCGAAACTGTCCGACGTCATCACCGCGCTCGAAGAGGTCTACCCCCCGCAGTGGGCGGAGTCCTGGGACGCCGTCGGCCTGGTCTGCGGAGACCCCGGGGCCGAGGTCGGTCGCGTGCTGTTCGCCGTGGACCCCGTCCAGGCGGTCGTCGACGAGGCCGTGGAGTGGGGCGCCGACCTCGTGGTCACCCACCACCCCCTGTACCTGCGCGGCACCACCAGCGTCGCCGCGACCACCTTCAAGGGCCGGGTGGTGCACACGCTGATCACCAACGGCATCGCGCTGCACGTCGCCCACACCAACGCCGACCACGCCGACCCCGGCGTCTCGGACGCGCTGGCCGAGGCGGTCGGCCTCAAGGTCACCGGCCCGCTGGTGCCGGACCCGACCGACCCGCTGGGCCGTCGCGGCACCGGCCGGATCGGTCTGCTGGAGCCCCCGCTGACGCTGTCGGCCTTCGCCGCCCAGGTCGCCGCGGGCCTGCCCGCGACCGCCGCCGGCGTGCGGGTCTCCGGCGACCCGGACCGGCTGATCGGCCGGGTGGCGGTGTGCGGCGGCTCGGGCGACAGCTTCTTCGCCGACGTACGGGCGGCCGGTGTGGACGCCTACGTGACCGCCGACCTGCGTCACCACCCGGCCTCCGAGGCCACCGAGGCCGCGCCGGTCGCGCTGGTCGACGCCGCCCACTGGGCCACCGAGTGGCCCTGGCTCGGCCTGGCCGAGCGCGCCCTGCGGGCCGTCGCCGACCAGCACGGCTGGGCCGTGGAGACCAAGGTCTCCCAGCGGGTCACCGACCCGTGGACCGCGCACGCCCCCATGTCCTTCACCGCCTGACCCGATTCACAGGAGCTTTCCCCTTGAACGCCGCGCCCGCCGACCAGATCCGCCTGCTCGACCTCCAGGCCATCGACTCGAAGCTCGACCAGCTGGCCCACCGGCGTCGGAGCCTGCCCGAGCACGCCGAGATCGAGAAGGCCACCGCCGACCACACCGCGCTCAAGGACCTCGTCGTCGCCGCCGAGGCCCAGAAGGGCGACACCGCCCGCGAGCTGACCAAGGCCGAGCAGGACGTCGAGCAGGTCCGCACCCGGGCCGCCCGCAACCAGCAGCGCCTGGACTCCGGTGCGATCACCTCGCCGAAGGACCTGGAGAACCTCCAGCACGAGATCGGCTCGCTGGCCAAGCGCCAGGGCGACCTGGAGGAGGTCGTGCTGGAGATCATGGAGCGGCAGGAGAGCTCCGTGACCCGGGTCGAGGAGCTGTCCGCCCGTCTGGAGCACTCCACCGTCGTGCTCAAGGAGGCCGAGGGCCGCCGCGACGCCGCGTTCGCCGAGATCGACGGCGAGGCCGACAAGGTCAAGCGCGACCGCGAGACCGTCGCCGCCGTCATCCCGGCCGACCTGCTGAAGGTGTACGCGAAGCTGCGCGAGACCCAGGGTGGCGTCGGCGCGGCCCGGCTCTACCAGCGCCGCTGCGAGGGCTGCCGCACCGAGTTCTCGATCACCGAGCTGAACGCCATCAAGGCCGAGCCGGCCGACAAGGTGGTCCGCTGCGAGAACTGCTCGCGGATCCTGGTCCGCACCGCCGACGCGGGCGTCTGATCCGTTGCCGGCGCGCTTCATCGTCGAGGCGGACGGCGGGTCCCGGGGCAACCCGGGGCCGGCCGGCTACGGCGCGGTGGTCCGGGACGGCGACACCGGGCAACTCGTCGCGGAGGCCGCCGAGTTCATCGGCCACGCCACCAACAACGTGGCCGAGTACAAGGGGCTGATCGCCGGTCTCAAGGCCGCCCGTGCGCTCGACCCGGACGCCTCGGTGGACGTCCGGATGGACTCCAAGCTGGTCGTCGAGCAGATGTCCGGGCGCTGGAAGATCAAGCACCCGGACATGCAGCCGCTCGCCGCCGAGGCGCGCGAGGTCTTCCCGCGCGGCCGGGTCACGTACACCTGGATCCCGCGCGAGCGGAACAAGGCCGCCGACCGGCTGGCCAACGAGGCGATGGACGCCGGCCGGGACGGGCGCCAGTGGGAGCCCCGGAAGCCCGCCGGGGCCGGAGCGTCCGCCGGGGTCGGCGCGTCCACCGCGGCCGGAGCGTCGGCCGGGGCCGTGGCCGAGGAACCGCTGAAGACCCCCGCCCCCAAGGCGGGCTGGGCCGCCCCCGCCGACCTCGGCACCCCGACCACCTTCGTCCTGCTGCGCCACGGCGAGACCCCGCTCACCCCGGAGAAGCGCTTCTCCGGCAGCGGCGGCAGCGACCCTGAGCTGTCCGACAAGGGCCGCTGGCAGGCCGAGCGGGCCGCCGAGGCGCTGGCCGCGCGCGGCAGCATCCAGGCGGTGGTCGCCTCCCCGATGCGGCGCACCCGGCAGACCGCCGAGATCGTCGCCGCCCGGCTCGGCCTGGAGGTCCGGTACGAGGACGGGCTGCGCGAGGTGGACTTCGGCGCCTGGGAGGGCCTGACCTTCGCCGAGGTGCAGGAGCGCCACCCGGAGGACCTCTCGGCCTGGCTGGGCTCCGCCAAGGCCAAGCCGACCGGCAGCGGCGAGAGCTTCAGCACCCTCACCCACCGGGCCGGCGTCGCCCGGGACAAGATCCTCGCCCGGTACGCGGGGAAGACGGTGCTGGTGGTCTCGCACGTCAGCCCGATCAAGACGCTGGTCCGCCTCGCCCTGGGCGCCCCGCCGGACTCGATGTACCGGATGGAGCTGTCGGCCGCCGCGATCTGCGCCGTCCAGTACTACGCGGACGGCAACGCCTCGCTGCGGCTGCTCAACGACACCTCGCACCTGCGCTGACGCCCCGCCGGACGACCGGGGGGTCAGGCCGACCGCGCTGACCCCCCCACCGGACCGCCGAGGCGCTCAGTGCACCTCGGTGACCACCACGTCCAGCTGCCACGCCTTGCGCGCCGTGCCCTCCGCCGCCAGCTCGACCCGGTGGCCCAGCTCCCGCAGCGCGTCCATCAGCTCGCCCGGCGTCTTCGGCTCGGCCCCGGTGACCAGCAGGTCCCGCACCAGCCGGCCCTTGGTCGCCTTGTTGAAGTGGCTGACCACCGTCCGCTTGCCGTCCCGCTCCTGCAGCACCCGGACGGTCGCGGTGCGGGAGGCCACCTCGCCGGCCGGCTTCCAGGCCGCCGCGTACGCGGAACTGCGCAGGTCCAGCACCAGCCCGTCGGCCACCTCGGGGAGCACGGTGGCCGTCGCGCTCCGCCAGTACGCGCCGAGCGCCCCCAGCCCCGGGAGCTTCACGCCCATCGAACAGCGGTAGGACGGGATCCGGTCGGAGACCCGCACCGCGCCCCACAGGCCGGAGAACACCAGCAGCGAGCGCTCGGCCCGTCCGTACGCGGCGGCGTCCAGGGTGGCCAGCCCGAGGTTGTCGAACAGCACCCCGGTGTACACCTCGCCGGCCGGCCGGGCACCGGCCTCCGGCAGCCCCGCGTTCTTGGCGATCTCGCCGCGCAGCCCGGGCGTCAGCCCGAGCACCTCGGCCGCGGCGTCCTGGTCCCCCCGGCAGAGGTCGACCAGCGCCTCCAGCACCGCGCCGCGGGCCGCCGTCAGCCCCGGCAGCGACAGCCGGTCGAGCGCGACCGGCGCGCCGTCCCCGGACCCGGCCTTGCCCTCCGACGGCGGCAACAGCACCAGCACAGCGGACTCCTCAACAGTTTGTGGCGGACGAACCCCGCCACCCTACTGCGGCCGCTCCGGCCCCCAACGCCACGCACAGGGGCGAGTAGTACCGGACGTTCAGCCGCCGGAACCGCGCCGAGCGCGGGCTCAGCCGCCCGAACACCACCGGCCCGGTCAGCCCGCGTGCCAGCAGCACCCCGGCCGCCGCCCGCACCCCGGCCCGCCGCAGGCCCCGCGGCCCCACCCGGGGCAGCACCCCGGCCTCCGCCGCCACCAGGTACGAGGCCGTCCCCAGCAGCCCCGCCACCGTCACGCAGGCCCGGGCCGACGGCACCCCCTCCCCGGCCCCCACCACGACGTCCGCGAACTCCTCCGGCGTGCGCAGCGGCCACGGCGTCACGGTCCACACCGCGTGCAGCGCCGCCGTCACCCCCAGCCCCGCCGCCACCCCGGCCCCGACCGCCCGGACCACAGCCATCACCCGCACCCCTCCGTCGACAGCGACTCCACCCCACCGTACGAGCTCTCACACCGCCCCGGTCGGCCGCACCGCTCCCGTACCGCTCCCGTACCCCGCGGGCCGCTCCGACGGGCGCGGACCCCGGTGGACGCGCCGTGGGCCCGTGCCCGAAATCACACGGAATCACCCGAATCGCCCTAGGCTGGCCTGCATGCCTCGCCGAAAACTGCGCGTCAAGGCCGTCGACTCCGCCCGGATCAACACCGAGCTGGCCGAGCTCCGCACCCGCCTGGAGATCCACACCGAGTGGCCCGAGGCGGTGCTCGCCGAGGCGGAGGAGGCGGCCGAACACCCCCGGCTGCCCGAGTACGACGCCACCGACCTGCCGCTGTTCACCGTCGACCCGCCCGGCTCCCGCGACCTCGACCAGGCCATGCACCTCAGCCACCGTCCCGGCGGCGGCTACCGGGTGCACTATGCGATCGCCGACGTCGCCGCCTTCGTCCGCCCCGGCGGCGCCATCGACGCCGAGGCCCGCCGCAGGGTCGAGACCCTCTACTTCCCGGACCACCGCGTCCCCCTGCACCCCGCCCGGATCTCCGAGGACGCCGCCAGCCTGCTGCCCGGCGAGCCCCGCCCGGCCCTGCTCTGGCAGCTGGACCTGGATGCCGACGGCGCCGTGGTGCTGGCCGACCTCCGCCGCGCCCTGGTGCGGTCGCACCGCCGCCTCGACTACGCCGCCGTCCAGCGCGCCGTGGACCTCGGCGGCGCCGACGAGCAGCTCGCCCTGCTCGCCGTCGTCGGCCGGCTGCGCGAGGAGCAGGAGCGGGCCCGGGGCGGGATCAGCCTGCCGGTGCCCGAGCAGGAGGTGGAGGAGACCCTGCACGGCTATGTGCTCGGCTACCGCGCACCCGGACCCGCCGACGGCTGGAACGCCCAGATCTCCCTGCTCACCGGCATGGCCGCGGCCGACCTGATGCTGGACGCGGGCGTCGGCCTGCTGCGCACCCTGCCCGCCGCGCCCGCCGCCGCGTACGAGCGGCTGCGCCGGATCGCCGCCGCGCTGGACGTCGACTGGCCGCAGGCCGTCCGCTACCCGGAGCTGATCCGCTCGCTGGATCCCGAGGCGCCGCTGAACGCCGCCTTCCTGAACGCCTGCACCGGGCTGCTGCGCGGCGCCGGCTACCACGCCTTCGACGAGTCCCGCGGCCTGCCCGCCCCCGCCGAGCCGGACCACGCCGCACTGGCCGCCCCGTACGCCCACTGCACCGCGCCGCTGCGCCGGCTCGGCGACCGCTTCGCGCAGGAGGTGTGCGCGGCGGTGGCGGCGGGGGAGGACGTGCCGGACTGGGCCCGCGAGGCGCTGCCGACGGTGCCGGCCCTGATGGCGGGCGGGGACCGCCGGGCGGCCGAGGTCGAACGGGCCTGCGTGGACCTGGTGGAGGCGGAGCTGCTGGTCGGCAGGGAGGGCGAGGACTTCGCGGCGGTGGTGATCGAGGTGGACGAGAAGCGTCCCGGCTCGGGCGTCGTCCAGCTGCGCGAGCCGGCCGTCCGGGCCCGCTGCGACGCGGCCGCCGCTCCGGACGGCGCTCCGGACGGAGGCCGGGCCCGGCTGCCGCTCGGCCGGGTGATCGACGTCCGGCTGACCCGGGCCGACCCGGCCACCCGGACGGTCCGTTTCGCTGCGGTCTGACGAACCGCGGTCTGACGCACCGTGGCCTGACGCACCGTGGCCTGACGCACCGCGGTCCGGGTAGCCACCCGGACGGACCGCTCCGCGCCCGCCCCCCGGCCTGCGGTGGGAGGATCGGTCCGTGCCCGCTCCCCAGCTCCCCGCACCCCCCGTACCCCCCACGACCGCCGCGCCCGACGCCGGGCGCCGCCACCGGCTGCTGGTCCTGGCGATCTGCTGCCTGAGCCTGTTCATCGTGGGTCTGGACAACACCGTGGTGAACATCGCGCTGCCGGTGATCCAGAAGGACCTGGCGGCCCCCGCCTCCGGCCTGCAGTGGATCATCGACGCCTACACCCTGGTGCTGGCCTCGCTGCTGATGCTGTTCGGCTCGGTGGCCGACCGCTTCGGCCGCCGCCGGGTGTTCCAGATCGGGCTGGCCTGCTTCGCGCTCGGCTCGCTGCTGTGCAGTCTGGCGCCCGGCCTGGAGTGGCTGGTGGCGTTCCGGGCGCTGCAGGCGGTGGGCGGTTCGATGCTCAACCCGGTGGCGGTCTCGATCATCGCCAACACCTTCACCGACCCCGGGGAGCGGGCCCGGGCGATCGGCGTCTGGGGTGGCGTGGTGGGCATCTCGATGGCGCTCGGACCGCTGCTCGGCGGCTTCCTGGTGGACGCCGCCGGCTGGCCCGCGATCTTCCTGATCAACGTTCCGGTGGCCCTGCTGGCCATGCTGCTGACCGCCCGTCACGTCCCCGAGTCGCGTGCGCCGCGTCCGCGCCGACTGGACCCGGTGGGGCAGCTGCTGATGATCGTCCTGCTCGGCTGCGGCACCGCCGCGATCATCGAGGGCCCGGCCCACGGCTGGACCTCCCCGCTGATCCTGGCCCTCGCCGCGGCCGCGGTGGTCGCGCTGATCGCCTTCCCGCTGTGGGAGCGGCGGGTCGCCGAGCCGCTGGTGGACCCGCGCTTCTTCGCCGCCGCGCCGTTCACCGGGGCCACCCTCACCGCGGTCTGCGCCTTCGCCGCGCTCGGCGGCTTCCTCTTCCTCAACACCCTCTACCTCCAGGACGTCCGGCACTACAGCCCGGTCGAGGCGGGCCTGTGGACGTTGCCGATGGCCGGGCTGCTGCTGGTCTGCGCGCCGCTGTCCGGACGGATCGTCGGCAGCCGGGGCCCGCGCCTGCCACTGGTGCTGTCCGGGCTCGGCCTGGCCGCGAGCGGCCTGCTGCTCACCCGGCTGACGGCCGACTCCCCGGCCGCGCTGCTGCTGGTCGCGTACGCGCTGTTCGGTTTCGGCTTCGGCATGGTGAACGCGCCGATCACCAACGCGGCGGTCTCCGGCATGCCGCGCTCCCAGGCCGGGGTGGCGGCCGCGGTGGCCTCGACCAGCCGGCAGATCGGCCAGTCGCTGGGCGTCGCGGTGATCGGCACGGTGGTCACCTCGGCCGTGGTCGGCCCGGTGGCCACCGGTTTCGCCCCGGCCAGCCACGCCGGCTGGTGGATCCTGGTCGGTCTGGGCGGCGCGATCCTCGGCCTCGGCCTGCTCACCACCGGCTCCTGGGCGACCGGCACGGCCGCCCGGGTGGCCGCCCGACTGGGGGCCGAGCCGCCGTCGGTCCGGGGGTCCGGTGTTCGGGAGGCCCCGCCCGAGCGGCTACCATGACCACTACGGCGGAAGAGCCGGCCGGGCGGTCGCGACGGGTCTCTGACCCGCCGAGGAACGTCCGGGCTCCACAGAGCAGGGTGGTGGGTAACGCCCACCCGGGGTGACCCGCGGGACAGTGCCACAGAAAACAGACCGCCCACCGCTTCGGCGCGTGGGTAAGGGTGAAACGGTGGTGTAAGAGACCACCAGCGACCGGGGTGACCCGGCCGGCTAGGTAAACCCCACCTGGAGCAAGGTCAAGATCGGTGCCTCCGGGCGCCGTGCGCGGATGCTTGAGGGCTGCTCGCCCGAATTCGCGGGTAGACCGCACGAGGCTGTCGGCAACGGCAGCCCTAGATGGATGGCCGTCTCCCCGGGCCGCGCAAGCAACCCGGGTGACAGAACCCGGCGTACAGGCCGACTCTTCCGCCCCTTGAACGTCCGAAGGCCCTCCGGCCCGCGCGAGCAGCGCGGACCGGAGGGCCTTCGTGTGCGATGCGCACGTTGCACTGTTCGCAGCGGGGCGTTCGACGGCGGCCACCCGGCGGGACCGTCAGACGGAAGTCGCAGCGCCCCCGGTGTCCCCGTCGTCGCCGGAACCCCCGGAGCGGGCGGAGAGCTCCGTCAGGGCCCGGACGGCCCGGTCGGCGTCGTCGGCGGCGACGAACAGGTGGTCGTGGTGGAAGCCGGCCACCACGTTGCAGCTGATGCCCTCCTCGGCGAGCCGCCCGGCCACGGCCGCGGTCAGTCCGACGGCCTCCAGCGCGGAGTGGATCTGCAGGGTGATCCAGGCCGCCACGTACTCGTAGCGCAGTCCGAGCGCGTCGGCCTCGTCCTGGGCGACCACCACCGTCACCCCCTCGGGCTCGGCGACGGTCACCACCGGCCGCATGCCGGCGGGCACCTTCGCGGGGAGGGTGCAGTACACGAACCGCCCCGGGTTGAGCTGCGGTCGCATCCCGCGCAGCAGGGTCGCAAGGTCTCGTTCACCGGCCATGCCCGTCACCGTATCGGTTCCGCATCCGTTCCGCCGGGGCGGGCGCCCATTGTCGGAACCGTGTCGGTATCCGTTGACGAGCGTCAGTCACCGATATATCGTCGAACTATCGAGACAGTGACTCGACTGTTTCGGAACAGCAAGGAAGATCGAAAAACCTCAAGGAGGTGGGCGCCATGCGCTCAGGAATGCGATTCCGTCAGGAAGGGCCGCGGGGCGACGGCGGACGCCGCCGCGGGCCGGGCCCGGAGTTCCGCGGACTGCCCGAGGACGGCTTCGAGGGGCGGTCGGCCTTCGGCGGCTTCGGTCCGCCGTTCGGCGGCGGCCCCGGCCGGTCGATGGGCGGCCCGTTCGGGCACGGCTTCGGCGGCCACGGCGGTCGGCGCGGCGGCCCGCACGGGCGGCGCGGCGGCCGGGCCCGGCGCGGGGACGTCCGGGCCTCGCTGCTGGCACTGCTCAAGGAGCGGCCGATGCACGGCTACGAGATGATCGCCGAGATCGCCGAACGGACCAACGGGGCCTGGCGGCCCAGCCCGGGATCGATCTACCCCAACCTCCAACTGCTGGAGGAGGAGGGCCTGATCGTCGCGGAGGAGGTCGGCGGCAAGCGGCTGGTCTCGCTCACCGAGGCGGGCCGCGCCGAGGCCGAGGCCGGTCCCGCGGAGCCGTGGGCCGAGGCCGGCCGGGAGGTCGACTGGGAGGCCATCCAGGAGGTCGGCCAGGCGCTCGCCGCGGTCGACCAGGCGGTCCAGCAGGTCATGCGCACGGGCACCGAGGCGCAGCGCGCCAAGGGTCTGGCGGTACTGACCGAGACCCGCAAGAAGCTGTACCTCATCCTCGCCGAGGATGACTGACCGGCGCGGGGGGACCGACCGGCGCGGGGGGACGACCCCGGCGACAGCCGGTGACACGGGCGGTGCCGCTGCTCAGGGACGGACCGGGAACGCTCAGGGACGGACCACGAACAGGGCCACGCAGGCGAGCAGCAGCACCGCCCAACCGAACCAGAGCCAGCCGTCGGGCCCGATCGTCACGCTGTAGAGGCAGACCACCAGCAGCAGCGCCCCGGTCACCCCGGCGACCTGCCGGTTGTGCTGGGCGGCCGCCCGCGCGCGGCTGCGCGGTTGCCGTACGCGGTGCCGTACCGTCCTGGCCATGCCGACCTCCCGGGGAGGGTCGAAGCGGGCGACCGGTCAGCCCGGGGTCCGGGCCGAGGCCGCCTCGTCGTACTCGTAGCGCCAGAACCAGCTCAGCCCCCGTACCTGCTTGGTCCGGACGTACACCAGTGTGCGCGCGGGGGAGTCGCCGTGCGCGGGGACCGGGACCTTGTACTTCTTGGGCACGCCCAGCATCGGCCCCAGCGGGATCGGGAGGACCTTCCCGTCCAGGGGGCCGCCGACGAATTCGGTGTCCGCGCTCTTCATCCCTCCAGGGTCTCACCTCCATGCGGCGGCCACGGTGGGAGCACCGGGCGGGCACCCGGGGGGCACCGAGGGGGCACCGAGGGGGCACCTCGGGGCGCGGGCCCGGTGTGGGCGCGGTGCCCGGGATGTGACCGGAGAGGCACTGCCCCCGGTCATCCGAAGGCCCCGCGCACCCCTATCCTTGCCTGTACGCCCCTGGGGTCCACCCCGGGTCAGCGGGCCCCGTACGGGCCGGGCGAGGCGCGAGTCAGCGTGCCCTCCGGCCGTCACCGGCGCGGACAGCGTGCTGCCGCGACAGGCGTACCGAGACCCTGGCGCCGTCCGTCCGGTGACCCCGGGCCGCGGTCGGCGGGGCGCCGAACAGCAGGGCCGAGCACCGACCGGGAAGCAGCCGGGGGCGCCGTGCGTTGCGTCGGATGGTACGTCGGACGCTGTGTCGCACCAGGCACGGCAGTTGCGCGGAAGGGGCCCGATGGAAGCCGGCAACAGGTGGACGACCTGGTGGCAGAAGCGTGACCGGGAGCGGACCCGCCCGGGGGGTGCGGATCCGGCCGCCAGACTGGACCAGCTGCTCGGCGCGGTGCGCGCCGGATTCCCCCTCGCGCCCGCCGCCCACCCGGCCGGCTACCGATGTTCCTGCGACCGGGTGGCCTGTCCGGCCCCGGCCCGGCACCCGGTCTCCTTCGCCTGGCAGACCCAGGCCACCACCGACCCCGAGCAGCTCTCCCGCTGGCTCACCCGCGACCCCCAGGCCAACTTCGTCACCGCCACCGGCCGGGTGCACGACGTGCTGGACGTCCCGGCCGAGGCCGGCCGGCTCGCCCTGGAACGGCTGACCGCGCTGGGCGTCGAGGGTCCGGTCGCCGCCGTCGGCGAGGACCGCTACCTGTTCTTCACCGCCACCCGCGGCACCCCGCAGGACGAGGACGAGTGGTGGGACAGCGCGCTCGACTCCACCCCGGACACCGTGTCCGAACACCCGGGCCTGCGCTGGCACTGCCGCGGCTCCTACACCCTGCTGCCGCCGGCCGCGCTGCCGGACGGCTCCGAGGTGCGGTGGCTGCGCGGGCCGGAGCTGCCGCTGCCGGACCCGCTGCGGGTGCTGGACGTGCTCACCGACGCCTGCACCGAGGTGGGCGCCGTCGCCGAGGAGCAGTGGCTCATCGGCTGACGCTGCAACTCGCCCGCTCGCCTCCGGGGCGCTTCGACCCGGTGCCGACGGTCGGCGCTCCCGCGCTCCTTCGTCGCTCCCTCGCTTCTCCCTCTCGGCACCGGCGCGCCCCTTCGGCTCGGGGCGGGCCGGGGCGCAGCGGGGCGGGCGGGCCGGGTCGGTCACGGCAGGGTGAGGATCTCCGCGCCGTCCGCCGTGACCACCAGGGTGTGCTCGAACTGGGCGGTGCGCTTGCGGTCCTTGGTGACGACCGTCCAGCCGTCCGGCCAGATCTCGTAGTCGTAGGTGCCCAGGGTGAGCATCGGCTCGATGGTGAAGGTCATGCCGGGCTTGATGACCTCGGTGGCCCGCTCGCTGTCGTAGTGCGGGATGATCAGGCCGGAGTGGAACGACGTGTTGATGCCGTGTCCGGTGAAGTCCCGCACCACGCCGTAGTCGAAGCGCTTGGCGTAGGACTCGATGACCCGTCCGATGACGTTGATCTGGCGGCCCGGCTTGACGGCCTTGATCGCCCGGTTGAGCGACTCCCGGGTGCGCTCGACCAGCAGCCGGGACTCCTCGTCCACGTCGCCGACCAGGTAGGTGGCGTTGAGGTCGCCGTGCACCCCGTGGATGTACGCGGTGGCGTCGATGTTGACGATGTCGCCGTCCTGCAGCACGGTCGAGTCCGGGATGCCGTGGCAGATCACCTCGTTGATCGAGGTGCAGACGGACTTGGGGAAGCCGCGGTAGCCCAGGTCGGACGGGTAGGCGCCGTGGTCGCACATGTACGCGTGGGCGACGGCGTCCAGCTCGTCGGTGGTGACGCCGGGGGCGATCAGCTCGGCGGCCGCCGCCATCGCCCGGGCGGCGATCCCGCCCGCGATCCGCATCTTCTCGATGGTCTCGGCGGTCTGCACCTCGGGCCCGGTGTACGGCGTCGGGGCGGGCTTCCCGACGTACTCGGGGCGCGTGATGTGCGCCGGGACCTTGCGGATGGGGGACTGGATGCCGGGTACGAGAGCCATGGCGGCGAGTCTAGGCCCTGTCCGGCCCGCGCCCGGAGGTTCCCCCGCGGTGTGCAGGGCGGCCCCGGCCGGGGAATGATCGGTACCGACCCCAGATCTGGAACGGGAGAGTGCCATGCCCCTCGGATTCAACCGCAAGCCGACCGGCAAGCCCGGTGAGTGGTTCTACTGCATCAAGCACGGCAAGGTCGAGGAGGGCCCGGAGTGCCCGGCCAAGGACCGCCTCGGCCCGTACGCCACCCCCGAGGAGGCCGCCCAAGCCCTTCAGATCGCGGACGAGCGCAACCGCGAGTGGCGGAACGACCCCCGCTGGACCGACCAGCCGAAGGATGAGGAGGGCCGGTAGTCGCTCAGGCCGGGGTGGCCGCCTCCTGCTCCGTGCGTTCGTGTTCGGCGCGGACGGCGGCGGTGTGCGGGTCGGTGCGGTCGTCGTAGGCGAGCAGGCGGGGGAGGGCGGCGGCGACGGCGAGGACGGCGGCGACGCAGGCCAGGCCGCCGGTCCAGACCGCGGCGCGGGCGCCGATCAGGCCGGCCATGGTGCCGGCCCGGACCTGGCCGAGCTGGGGGCCGACGGAGAAGCTGAGCAGCTCGACGCCGGCCATCCGGCCGCGGACCGCGTCCGGGATGGACTGGTTCCACATGGTCGAGCGGGCGATCCCGCTGATCTCGTCCGCCCCGCCGGCCAGGGCCAGTCCGAGCAGCACCACCCAGACGCTCCCGGACAGCCCGGCCAGTGCCATGGCCGCGCCCCAGGCGACCGCGGCGGCCACCAGCAGCCGGCCGTGCCGGTGCACCCGGGAGGTCCAGCCGCTGGTCGCGCCGACCAGCAGGGCGCCGACGGCGGAGGCCGCGTACATCGGGCCGAGCGCCCAGTCCGCGCCCAACTCCGAGGCCAGGAAGGGGAAGACGGCCACCGGGAAGGCGAACAGCATGGCGCAGGTGTCGATCGCGTAGGTGCCGAGCAGGTCCTTGCGGCTCCACGCGTACCGCACACCGGTCAACACCGCCCGGACGGAAGGCCGTTCGGCGCCGGTGGGCGGCGGCACCGCCTTGATCCGGACCAGCAGCAGCAGGGAGGCGGCGAAGGTGAGCACGTCCAGCGCGTACGCGGTCTGCACCCCGGAGAAGGCCACCACGACACCGGCCAGCGCCGGTCCGGCCACCGAAGCGACGTTGTGGTACAGGGACTTGAGGGCGAAGGCGGCCGACAGGTGCTGGTGCGCGACGATCCGCGGCAGCAGCGAGTCCAGCGCCGGGCGCTGCAGTCCGTCGCAGGCCGCGACCAGCGCGGCGACCAGGTAGATCGGCCAGAGCACCGGGTGCGGCAGCAGGGCGTTGAGCAGCAGCAGCCCGGCCAGCAGGCCGAGCGCGGCCTCGGAGCGCAGCACCAGCTTGCGCCGGTCCAGGGCGTCGGCGAGGGCGCCGCCCCAGAGGCCGAAGACGATCAGCGGGACGAGTTCGACGGCGCCGATCAGCCCGACCGCGAAGGAGGAGTCGGTGAGCTCCTTGATCTGCATCGGCACGGCGACGTACGTCAGGAAGCTGCCGAAGGTGGTGATGCAGCCGCTGATCCACAGGTGGCGGAAGTCGCGGGAGGCGCGCCACGGTGAGAGGTCGGGTGCGAGTGAGCGCAGCAGGGTGCGCCACCGACCGGTATGGGGTGGTTCGTCGTCGTTCACGAACGACCATCCTGGGACCGCCGGTTGGCACCCCGCAACGGGTTTTTCACCAGCGGCTGAGCGTGGGCGCCGAGGTCAGCCGTTCGGCGAGCCCGGCCAGCCGGTCCAGGGCGGAGCGGCGGCCGGGCGGCTGTCCGGCGGCGGCGCTGACCAGGTGCTGGGCCAGGTCGAAGGGCTCCTCGGCGGCGGTCCCGACGGCGAGCCGCTCGTGCGCGAGACCGGCGAGGTCGGCGAGGTCGGTCAGGTCAGCCAGGTCGGCGGGGGCGCCGAGGCCACCCGGTGCGGCCGCGCCGTCCAGGGCGAGCACCGTCGCACCGTGCCGACGGGCGTCCTGCACCCGTTCGAGCAGCGGGGCGCCCGCCGCCCCCGGGGCCACCACCAGCACGGTGGCGCCGCGCCCGGCCTCGGTGAGCCGCCGCAGGTCGTGCGCCAGGTGGGCGGGGGCGGCGGCGGGCGGGCGGTGCCGCAGCAGGGTGGGGGCCAGCCGGGGGACGGCGGACCAGGCGGCCTCGTCCGCCAGGTGGGCGGCCAGGTGCCAGGGCTCGTACGCCTCGGTGCCGACCAGCAGCAACTCGCCCGCCCCGCGCCGCTCCACCGAACGCCGCAGGGTGCCGGCGAAGCCGCCGACCGCCTCCAGCCAGCCGGTGCCGGCCAGTCGTTCCCGGAGTGCCGAAACTCTCACCGCGTCCATGCGGGCCAGGATGTCGCGCCGGGCGCGCGGTTTGGCAGGATCAGCCCATGACTTCCCTCGATTCAGCGACAAACCCGGCAGCAAACCCGGCTCACGAACTGCCGGACGTCTCCCAGCTGGTGGTCGGCGTCCTCGGTGGCACCGGCGACCAGGGGCGCGGCCTGGCCCTGCGGCTGGCCAAGGCCGGCCAGCAGGTGATCATCGGTTCCCGCGACGCCGCCCGGGCCGAGGCCTCGGCCGCCGAACTGGGCGTCGGCGTGCGCGGCGCCGACAACGCCACCGTCGCCCGGGAGAGCGACGTGGTGATCGTCGCCGTCCCGTGGGACGGTCACGCCGCCACCCTGACCGCGCTGCGCGCGGAGCTGGCCGGGAAGATCGTCGTCGACTGCGTCAACCCGCTCGGCTTCGACAAGCAGGGCGCCTACGCGCTCAAGCCGGAGGAGGGCAGCGCCGCCCAGCAGGCCGCCGCCCTGCTGCCGGACTCCCGGGTGACCGCCGCCTTCCACCACCTCTCGGCGGTGCTGCTGCAGGACGAGTCGGTGGAGCGGATCGATACCGACGTCATGGTGCTCGGCGACGACCGGGCCGCCACCGACGTGGTGCGGGCGCTGGCGGGCCTGATCCCCGGCATGCGCGGCATCTTCTCCGGCCGGCTGCGCAACGCCCACCAGGTGGAGGCGCTGGTGGCGAACCTGATCTCGGTCAACCGCCGCTACAAGGCCCACGCGGGCCTGCGGATCACCGACGTGTGACCGGTGGACCCCGTGTCGACCTCACCCCTGGAAGGCTTCAGGAGGTGAGGTCGGCGACAATGGGGGACGGCCGCCATCCGGCCGTCCGTACCCGGTCCTAGGAGTCCCGCGCCATGCCTCGCACGTCCCTGTTCGCCCTGCTCGTCGTCGTCCTCGCGCTGGCGGCCGCCGTGGTCTCGATGGTCGAGGGCTTCTGGATCGGGCTGATCTGGCTCCCGCTGGCCGGTGTGGCGAGCAACGTGCTGTGGATGAACCGGCGCAGGGCCAAGCTCGCCGAGGCGGCCGCCGCCGCCGAGCAGGGCTAGCTCGTCGGCTAGCTCTTCCAGAAGCTGAACAGGTAGCGGCCGATCGTCGCGTAGTCGGTGCTCACGCCGAACAGGCCCATCAGGTCGTGGACGATCCCGAAGACGAACGAGTTCACCTCGGGCTGCCACAGCAGGGCGAACACCGCCAGCATCCCGTACGGGGCGAAGGGCTCGACCGCGCGCCGGGTCTTGGCGGAGAGCCAGGGCTCGACGATCCCGTAGCCGTCCAGGCCGGGGATCGGCAGCAGGTTCAGCAGTGCCGCGCTGAGCTGCAGCAGGCCGAGGAACCCGAGGGCGCAGGCGAAGGGGGAGGCGTCGTAGTCGTAGCCGTAGAACGTGGAGTGCAGGTCGGAGCCGTCCAGCCAGCCCGCGCCGACCGGGATCAGCAGCGCCGCCCCGATCAGCACGTTCACCAGCGGGCCGGCCGCCGAGATCAGGCTGTGCTTGAGCCGGCCGTGGATCCGGCTGCGCTCGATCCACACCGAGCCGCCGGGCAGGCCGATGCCGCCGAGGATCATGAAGACGATCGGCAGCACGAGGCTGAGCAGCATGTTGGCGTACTTCAGCGGGTTGAGCGTGAGGTAGCCCTTGGCCCCGACGGTGATGTCGCCGCCGTGCAGGGCGGTGCGCGCGTGGGCGTACTCGTGGAGGCAGAGCGAGACGACCCACCCCGACACCACGAACAGGAACACCCCGAAGCGGGCGTTGCCGAAGCCCGAGTACACCGCCCAGGCGGAGGTGCCCAGGGTGGCGAGGAGCACCCAGAACACCGGGCTGATCCGGCGGTCCTCGCTGCGGGAACGCGGCGTGGCGGCGAAGGTCATCTGTGGGTGCTCCGTGGACAGAGGGACGGGGGACTACCGGCAGGGACCGATCATGCCGGGCGGGTCGGTGGCCGGACAAGCCACCCGGGGTGAACGTCCGAGGTGCCGGGGCCGGTTCCACCGGACCGCCGGGGGCGGATCGGGTACAGCACAATTGTGCGCCCCCGCCGCCGCCGATCGACCAGAATGGACCGGTGCACTACGGCATCCTCGGTACCACCACAGCCCATCACGACGACGGCACGCCGGTCGCGCTCGGCGGCGCCCGGCTGCGGGCGCTGCTCACCGCGCTGGCCCTGCGGCAGGGGCGGCCCGTTCCGGCCGACCTGCTGGTGGACGAGGTGTGGGAGGCCGAGCCGCCGCAGGACGCCTCGGCCGCGCTGCAGACCCTGGTCGGCAGACTGCGCCGCACCATCGGCCGGGACCGGGTCGGCTCCGGCCCGGCCGGGTACTGGCTGACCGACCCGGCCACCGACCTCGCCGACTTCCAGCGGCTGGGCGGCGAGGGCCGGCGCGCCCTCGACGCCGGCGACCACGCGCTGGCCGCCGAGCGGCTGGGCGCCGCGCTGGCGCTGTGGCGCGGCCCCGCGCTGGCCGACCTGCCGGACCGGGCGGGCCCGGCCGCCCGGCTGGAGGCCCAGCGGGAGGAGGCCCGCCGGCACCGGATCACCGCCGACCTCGGGCTCGGCCGGGCCGCCGAGCTGGTCGCCGAACTCGCCGAACTGTGCGAACGGCAGCCGCTGGACGAGCCCCTGCAGCTGCTGATGCTGCGGGCCCTGCACGGGAGCGGGCGCACCGCCGAGGCGCTGCGCCACTACGAGCGGACCAGGCGTGCGCTGGCGGACGAGCTCGGCGTCGACCCGGGCCGCCAACTCCAGGACTTTTACGCCGAGTTGCTCGGCTCGGCGGCCCCGGCCGCCGTCCCGCCGATACCTGTCCCCGCCGTCCCCGCCGTCCCCGCCGTCCCCGCCGCCCCCGCCGTCCCGGCCCCGGTGCCCGAACCCGCGCCCGAACCCGCGCCCCAACTCCCGCGCCCCACCGGCAACCTGCGCGGCCGACTGACCAGCTTCGTCGGCCGGGAGGGCGATCTCACGGCCCTGCGCGGCCTGGTGACGGAACGTCGGCTGGTCACCCTGACCGGGCCGGGCGGCTCCGGCAAGACCCGGCTGTCGGTGGAGGCCGGCCGCGCCGAGCAGTCCGCCGGGCACTGGCCGGACGGCGTCTGGGTGGCCGAACTCGCCCCGCTGGAGAGCCCGGAGGCGGTGCCCGCCGCCGTGGTCTCGGCGCTCGGCCTGCGCGAACTCGTGCTGCACGGCGGCGGCCGGGTCGCCGAGGTGATGGAGAAGCGCGCCGAGGACCCGCTGCGCCGGCTGGTCGAGCACTGCGGCCACCGCCGGATGCTGCTGGTCCTGGACAACTGCGAGCACCTGATCCAGGCCGCCGCCGACCTGGCCGACACCCTGCTCGCCGAGTGCCCCGGGCTGACCGTGCTCGCCACCAGTCGGGAGCCGCTCGGCGTGCCCGGTGAGACCGTCCTGCCGGTCGAGCCGCTGCCCGACCCGGTGGCGCTGCGGCTGCTCGCCGAGCGGGCCGCCGCCGCCCGTCCCGGCTTCGACCCGGAGGGCGACCCGGAGGCCTGTGCCGAGATCTGCCGCCGCCTGGACGGCCTGCCACTGGCCATCGAACTGGCCGCCGCCCGGCTGCGGGTGATGACGGCCCGGCAGATCGCCGACCGGCTGGACGGCCGGTTCGCCCTGCTCACCGCCGGCAGCCGCACCCTGCTGCCGCGCCAGCAGACCCTGCGCGCGGTGGTCGACTGGAGTTGGGACCTGCTGGGCAAGCGGGAGCGGGCGGTGCTGCGCCGGCTCTCGGTGTTCGCGGGCGGCTGGCAGTTGGAGGACGCCGAGGTGGTCTGCGCCGACGGCACCGAGGTGGTCGGCCCGGAGGTCGCCGACCTGCTGCTCTCGCTGGTCGACAAGTCCCTGCTGGTGGCGGACCTGGCGGACGACGGCGGCCAGCCGCGCTACCGGATGCTGGAGACCATCCACGAGTACGCCACCGAGCGCCTCGCCGAGTCCGCCGCCGAGCGCGACGCCACCGGCGCCCGCCACCTCTCGCACTTCCGGTCCGTGGTGGCCGCCGCCGACCTGGCCGTGCACGGGCCCCGGCAGTTGCACTGGCTCTCGGTGCTGGACCGCGAGCAGGACAACGTCCGGGCCGCGCTGCGCCGGGCGATCGACCTCGGCGACGAGCAGCAGGCCCTGGTGCTGGCCCTCGGCATGAGCTGGTACTGGTCGCTGCGCGGCTACAGCCTGGAGGCCCGCGGCTGGTACGACGCGATCACGGCGCTGGGCCCGGGCCCGTTCGGCCCGGACGTCCCGCCGCCGGTGCCGCTGGACCGCCCCGTGCTGGCGTACGGCCTGCCGATGCCCGAGGGGGCGGCCGAGGAGGCCCGCCGGCTGGTCGCGATGTACCGGCTGCTCGGGCTGTTCGAGGGGAACCTGGACGTGCTCGGCAGCGCCGAGGCGGTCGCGGTGGGGCAGCACCTGATCGACGTCTACACCCCGGAACTGCCGCAGTCCTACCGCTTCCCGGCGATGATGCGGGTCTTCGGGGCCTTCCTGATCGGCCAGGTCGACCGGATGAAGGACCTGATGGACGACGCCGTCCGCGGCGCCGAGGTGCACGGCAGCCTGAACGACCTGGCCTTCGTCCTGCAGATCCGGGCCAAGATGATGAACGACTGGCCGGGCGGCTGGGAGCAGGGCGTCCAGGACGGCGAGCGCTCCCTGGAGCTGTACGAACGGGCCGGCAACCTCTGGGGGGTCTCCCAGGCACTGGCGGCCCGCGGCGAGTCGATGGCGCTCCGGGGCGAGCCCGGGGAGGCGGTCGCCGCGTACCGGCAGGCGATCGAGCTGGCCGAGCGGCTGGGCGCGCTGCAGGAGGTGCCGGTGCTCCGGGTGAACCTCGGCAGCGCCCTGCTGGAGCTGGACCTGGACCGCGGGGAGCGGATCATCCAGGAGACGGTGGCGGCCCTCGGCCCGATGGAGGCCGACCAGGCCTCCAACGGCGCGCTGCTGTTCGGCCGGCTGACGCTGGCCGGCATCCACTCCCAGCGCGGCGACCACGACCTGGCGCTGGCCGAACTGGACCTGCTGGAGACGGTCCGGACGGGCGGTGTCGGGCAGGGCATGGTCTCCGGGCTGGTCAGCTGCTCCCGGGGCTGGGTGGTCGCCCGGGCGGGGGATCCGGAACGGGGGCTCGACCTGCTCCGCGAGGGACGGCGGGCGCTGCGCTCGGCGGCCTCGGCCTCGGGCTTTGCCGGACAGATGGCGATCATGCTGGTGCCGGCCGTGGCCGGGGTGCTGCGCACCTTCGCCGAGCGTGACGGGGACCTCGACCGGGCCCGGCTGGCCGTCCGGTTGCTCGGCGCGCACGGCGGGCTGAACGGCCCGAAGGGCGGCTACCTGGACCGGGCCGAGCGGGACCGCTCGGCCGCCGTCCTGCGCGGGCTGCTGGGCGACGCCGAGTACGAGGCCGCGTACGCCTCCGGCGGCGGGATGACGCAGCAGCAGATCCAGGAGCTGCTGGAGGAGTTGATCGGTTGAGCGGTCGGCCGGTGTCCGTCCCCTGGTCACCGGCCGACCGCCCGTCCGTACCGGTCGGCGTCCCGTCCACGGCCGCCGGCCGGCTCCGACCCCGGCTCGCTCAGGTCCGCTTGCGAAAGCGGGCCACCGCGAGCGGGGCGAAGATCGCGGTCGAGGCGGCGGACCAGATCAGCACGATCATCACCGGGTGGGCCACCGCCCCTTCGCCGTTGAGCAGCGCCCGGGAGGCGTCGGCCAGCTGGGACAGCGGGTTGACCTTGGTGAAGGCCTGCAGCCAGCCCGGCATGGTGTTGGTCGGCGCGAAGATCGAGCTGCCGAACTGCAGCGGCATCAGGACCAGCATGGAGACGCCCTGGACGGCCTGGGCGCTCTTCATCGACATGCCCAGCAGCATCGAGATCCAGACGATCGACATGCCGAACACCAGCGACAGGCCGACGGCGGCCAGCAGTTGGAGGACGCCGGTCTTCAGCTCGAAGCCGAGGATGAAGGCGAAGGTCAGCAGGATCGCCGAGGAGAGCAGGGCACGCAGGGTCTCCGCGACCAGCTTGGACAGCAGGACGGAGGACCGGCCGATCGGCAGGGTGCGGAAGCGGTCCATCACCCCGGTCTGGAAGTCGGTGTTCAGGCCGGTGCCGACGGCCAGCGCCAGCGTCATGCCGGTCTGCCCGAGCAGGCCGGGGATCATGAACTGCTTGTACTTGTCCTGGTCCCCGCCCATCATGGCGCCGCCGAAGACGTAGACGAACAGCACGGTGAAGACGATCGGCATCAGCACGGCGTCGAACATCGACTCCGGGTCGGCCTTGATCCGCATCAGGTTGCGGCGGGTCAGCGCGCCGATGTGGCGCAGGGTGGCGGACGGGCCGATCCGGGTCTCGTCGGCCGGGGCGCCGCCGACCGGGGCGGGGACGAGCGTGGCGGTGGTCATGCGACGGGCTCCTTGACGAGGGCGGCGGACGCGGTGGGGGCGTCGGCGGTGGGCTTGCCGGTGATGGCGAGGAAGACCTCGTCCAGGCTGGGCACCTTGGTGTCGATGCCGGCGATCGCGAAGCCGCGCCCGCCGAGCACCCCGATCACGACGGTGAGCTGCTCGTCGTCGACCAGCGGCACCGCGAGCAGGCCGTCGTCGGGGGAGAAGGTGGCGGAGGTGATCCCGGCCTCGTGCAGGCAGCGGGTCATCTCCGGGAGCTCGGCCGGGTGGGCCGGGCGGACCTGGAGGATCTGGCCGCCGACCTTGGCCTTGAGCTCGGCGACGCCGCCGTTGGCGATCACCTTGCCGCGGTCGATCACGGTCAGCTCGTCGGCGAGCTGCTCGGCCTCCTCCATGTACTGGGTGGTCAGCAGCACGGTGCTGCCCTCGGCGACCATCCGCTGCACCTCGTCCCAGACCTCGTTGCGGGTGCGCGGGTCCAGACCGGTGGTGGGCTCGTCCAGGTAGAGCACCCGGGGGCGGCCCATCATGCTGGCGGCCAGGTCGAGGCGGCGGCGCATGCCGCCGGAGTAGGTCTTGGCGATGCGCTTGGCGGCGTCGGTGAGCGAGAAGCGCTCCAGCAGCTCGGCGGCCCGGGCCTTGGCCTCGCGGCCGGAGAGGTCGAGCAGCCGGCCGATCAGGTAGAGGTTCTCGTAGCCGGAGAGCAGCTCGTCCACCGACGCGTACTGGCCGGTCAGGCCGATGGTGCGGCGCAGCTGCTTGGGCTGGCGCAGGACGTCGTAGCCGCCCACGAACGCGGTGCCGGCGTCGGGCTTGATCAGCGTGGAGAGCACCCGGACCAGGGTGGTCTTGCCGGCGCCGTTGGGGCCGAGCAGGGCGAGGACGGTCCCCTCGCGGACGGTGAGGTCGACGCCGTCCAGGGCCTTGGTGTCGCCGAAGTGCTTGACGATGCCGTGCACCTCGACGGCGTTGCCGGCTGTTCCCCGCGTCTTCGGGGCGGTCGCGATTCCTGTCATGCCTCCAGGGTGTCCGTCCCTGCTGTCAGCCCCCTGTCGCCGGGGCCCGGCTCGCTGTCAGCCCGCTGTCACGGGGCGGCCGACGGCGTCCGGGCGTGACAGCGGCCCTGCTCCGAGGGGTTCGGAGCAGGGCCGCGGCCGGGCGGGGTCAGTGGAAGCTGTGCTCCTCCGCCGGGAAGGCGCCGGTGCGGACGTCCTCCGCGTAGGCGCGGGCGGCCTCGCCGAGGACGCCGCGCAGGTTCGCGTACTTCTTGACGAACTTGGGCACCCGGCCCGCCGTCATGCCGGCCATGTCGGTCCAGACCAGCACCTGGGCGTCGGTCTCCGGGCCGCCGCCGATGCCGACGGTCGGGATCGCCAGCTGCTCGGTGACCTGGGCGGCCAGTTCGGCCGGGACGGCCTCCAGCACCACCGAGAAGGCGCCGGCCTGCTGGACGGCCTTGGCGTCGCGCAGCAGCTGGTGCGCCGCCTCGTCGCCGCGGCCCTGGACCGGGTAGCCGCCGAAGGCGTGCACCGACTGCGGGGTGAGGCCGATGTGGGCCATCACCGGGACGCCGGCCTCGACCAGCAGCTCGATCGAACGGGCGCTGCGCTCGCCGCCCTCCAGCTTGACGGCGCCGACCCCGGCGTCCTTCATCAGCCGGGCCGCGTTGTGCATGGCCTGCGCGGGCGACTCCTGGTACGAGCCGAAGGGCAGGTCGGCGACGATCATGGCGCGCTGGGTGCCGCGGACGACGGCGGCGGAGAGCATCACCATCTGATCCATGGTCACCGGCACGGTGGTCTCGTAGCCGAGGTGGCAGTTGCCGGCCGAGTCGCCGACCAGCAGGACGGGGATCCCGGCCTCGTCGAAAACGCCCGCGGTGAGCGCGTCGTAGGCGGTGAGCATGGCCCACTTCTCGCCGCGCTGCTTGGCGCCGGCGAGGTCGCGGACGGTGACGCGGCGGTTGGTGACCCCGCCGTAGAGGGTGGTGGTGGTCGCCTGGTTCTGGGCAGGCGAAGGCGAAGAAGCGTTCATCGAACGGACTCCTGAAGGGTTGTCGTCTCGTGGCGCCGTACGGCGTCCCCGGATCACCTCCATGCTTGCACGCCCCGGCGTGAGCGCAAAGGGCGGTGCGGTGGGTGGGGTGCGATCCACGCCACACCGGCCCCCGCGCGCCGGGCGGGCTTTGCCTCGTTTTTACGAAACGGACTCGTCTCGTATCGTATTGGCCGCTAATCTGATCCGGGGGGTTACGAGACGTCCACGACTCGCAAATGCCCGCCAGTGCCACGTCAACACGGACGGGAAGACCAATGACCACCGCAGCCGCGCCACCCCGCGTGCCGGAAGCCATCCACCGCCGACGCTGGGCGATCCTGTGCACCCTGGTGCTCGCCCTGCTCGTCGTCGTGCTCGACAACTCGATCCTGAACGTCGCGATGAAGACCATCGCGACCCCCGCCCCGGTCGGACTGGGCGCCACCCAGAGCGACCTGGAATGGGCGATCAACTCCTACACCCTGGTGTTCGCCGGGCTGCTCTTCACCTCCGGCCTGCTCGGCGACCGCTTCGGCCGCAAGCGGGCGCTGCTGGTCGGCATGGTGGTCTTCGGGATCGCCTCGCTGCTCTCCTCGATGTCCGGCTCGCCCGGTGAACTCATCGGCTACCGCGGCCTGATGGGCGTCGGCGCCGCGCTCGCGATGCCCGCCACGCTGGCGATCATCATGAACGTCTTCGAGCGCGAGGAGCAGCCCAAGGCGATCGGCATCTGGGCCGGCGCGGTCGGCCTGGCCATCGCCATCGGCCCGATCACCGGCGGCCTGCTGATCGAGCACTTCTGGTGGGGCTCGGTCTTCCTGGTCAACGTCCCGATCGTGGTCGTCGCGGTGATCGCGATGGTGGTCCTGGTCCCCGAGTCCAAGGACCCCAACCCGGGCGCGCTCGACCCGGTGGGCGTGCTGCTGTCGATCGTCGGCCTGGTCGCGCTGATCTACGGCATCATCAAGGGCGGCGAGCTGGCCGACTTCACCGCGTTCGCCGCCTGGGGCCCGACCCTGCTCGGCGTGCTCGCGCTGGCCGCCTTCGTGGTGTACGAGCGCCGCATCCCGTTCCCCGCGCTGGACGTCACCTGGTTCCGCAACAGGGTGTTCAGCGCCTCCGTGGTCGTGGTCGGCGTGATCTTCTTCGCGCTGATGGGCGTCTCCTTCTTCGGCGTCTTCTACATCCAGAGCGTGCGTGGCTACAGCGCGTTGCAGGCCGGTCTGCTGATGCTGCCGCTGGCCGTCGCCCAGCTGCTGTTCGCCCCGCGGGCCCGGCTGGTGGTCGAGCGCTTCGGCGTCGCCGCCACCGCGGCCGGCGGCATGGTGCTGGTCGCGCTCGGCTTCGTCGGCTACGTCGTGCTGACTGCCACCACCCCGATCTGGGTGCTGATCGTGCTCGGCCTGGTGATGGGCAGCGGCATGGCGCACGTCATGCCGCCGGTCACCGTGGCGATCATGGGATCGCTGCCCCGTGAGAAGGCCGGCGCCGGCTCGGCCGTCAACAACACCTTCCGCCAGGTCGGCGGCTCGCTCGGGGTCGCCGTGCTCGGCGCCGTGCTGTCCTCCGTGTACCGCGACGGGATGTCCGACACCCTCACCCACCTGCCGGAGAACCTGCGCGACAAGGCGGGCGAGTCGCTGGAGGCCACCCTGGCCATCGCCGGCCGGATCCCCGACGGCAAGGGCGCGGCGCTGATCGCCCCGGCGAACGACGCCTTCATCCACGCGATGCACGTGGTGGCCTCGCTCTCGGTCGGCATCTCGCTGGTTGGTGCGCTGGTCGCCTGGTTCCTGCTCCCGCGCCGCGGCGCCGCCCCCGGCGCTCCGGGCGGCCCCGGCGGGAAGGCGCCCGAGCAGCAGGACCAGGCCCGTGAGGCCGCGGCGGCCTGAGCCCGGGCGGCCGGAACCCCGGCTCGACCGGTCCTCGACCGGCCCGGCTCGATCGGCTGAGCGACAATGGCCCCTGCCGACCGGCGGTCCGGTCGGCGGGGCCTCCGGCCCGGGCGGGGGACATCGCCCGGGGCCCGGACCGACGGACAGACCACGGCGCCCGCGCCGGGGGTGCAGCGAGGGAGAGACAGCGGCCATGAGGACGGACACGCCGAGCGTCGACACCGGGCCCCCGTGCGCGGCGGTACGGCGCGGCCGGCCCCGCAGCGAGGCCGCCGAGCAGGCCATCCTCACCGCCGTCGAGGACCTGATGGCCGACGGCAACACGCTGTCCGAACTCACCATCGAGGGCATCGCCACCGCGGCCGGCGTCGGCAAGGCCACCATCTACCGGCGCTGGCCCAACAAGGAGGCCCTGCTGGTCGACGTGGTCGGCCGGCTGGAGGAGCCGATCCCGGCCCCCACCGGCCGGGGCGCCCGCGAGGACCTGATCGCGATGGTCGACTACATCCGCCGCCGCGGCCTGGCCAAGCGCACCCGCTGGGTGCTCAAGGCCGCGCTCGGGCAGATGCATACCCTTCCCGAGCTGTACGGTGCCTACCGGGAGCGGGTGGTCAAGCCCCGCCGGGAGATCGGGCTCCGGCTGATCCGGGAGGCCGTCGCCGAGGGCGTGATCCGCGACGACGTCGACGTGGAACTGCTCGGCGACCTGCTGATGGGGCCGATCCTCTACCGCACCATCCTCTCGGAGGACTCCGACCTGGAGGACCCGGACCTCTCCCGCCGGATGGTCGACACCGTGCTCGACGGCCTCGCCCCCCGCCGTTAGCCGCTGCTTCGTACACGTGGCCCGACCCGTCCGGGCACGTGGCCTGGCTCACCAAAGCGGGCCACGCCGGAACCCGGTCCCGGGGCCGCGCGTCTGTCCCGGCATAGGCTGAGCCGGGTATCCGATCAAACCGGCACCAGTCCGGCACGGCGCCCGTACCCCCACGGACCCGGACGTCGGACCGGCGACGGCACGAACGACGGGAGCCACGGCATGGCGCAGGCGGACAGCACCGAACGGACCACGGCCCGTGGCGGTGCCGGCACGCCCGTCGGCCGCGGCGGCTTCCTCGGCCTGCGGCACTGGGGCCGGGACGCCCGCGGCAGCGGCCCCTGGCGGCGCGGGCTGCTGGTCGCCCTGCTGGCCGTGGCCACCGCCGCGCTGCTGGGCTTCCACGCCCGGGTGCCGAACAGCGTCGGCAACCTCGGCAGCCTGCTGGAGACCTTCCTGCCCTGGGTGGGCCTGGCCGTCCCGGTGCTGCTGGTGCCCGCGCTGCTCCGCCGCTCGGCCACCGCGCTGATCGCCCTGCTGCTGCCCGCCCTGCTGTGGGTCAACCTGTTCGGCGGGCTGGTGTCCGACAAGAGCGGCGGCAAGGGCGACTGGACGGTGGTCAGCCACAACGTCGCCGCCGGCAACACCGACGTGCCGGGCACCATCCGCGGCCTGGTCGCCTCGGGGGCCGAGATCGTCGCCCTCCAGGAGCTGGCCGGCCCGCAGGTGGGGGCGTACGAGACCGGGCTGGCCGGCAGCTACCCGCACCACACGGTGGAGGGGACGGTCGGGCTCTGGTCGAAGTACCCGATCGCCGACGTCTCGCCGGTGGACCTGAAGATCGGCTGGACCAGGGCGTTCCGGGCCGAGGTCAGCACCCCGCAGGGCCCGGTCGCGGTGTACGTCGCCCACCTGCCGTCCGTGCGGCTCAAGGCCGAGGGCGGCTTCACCGTCCGGCAGCGGGACGTCAGCGCCCAGGCGCTCGGCGACGCGATCCAGGCCGAGCCGGTGAAGAAGGTGCTGCTGCTCGGCGACCTCAACGGCACCATGAACGACCGCAGCCTGGCCCCGGTCACCTCGCAGATGCGCTCGGCCCAGGGCGCGGCCGGGGACGGCTTCGGCTTCAGCTGGCCCTCGGCGTTCCCGATGGCGCGGATCGACCAGATCATGAGCAAGGGCGGGCTCCGGCCGGTGGACTCCCGCACCCTGCCCCGGGACGGCAGCGACCACCTCGCGGTGGCCGCCGCCTACCGGTACAACTAGCCGCGTACCGGTACAACTAGCCGCGCCGCCAGCGGTTGGTGATCGGCAGCCGGCGGTCCCGGCCGAAGTTCTTGACCGAGATCTTCGGGCCCGGCGGGTACTGGCGCCGCTTGTACTCGGCGGTGTCGACCAGCCGGACCACCCGGTCCACCACGGCCGGGTCGAAGCCGGCCGCGACGATCGCGTCCCGGCCCTCGTCGCCCTCGATGTAGCGGGCCAGCACGCTGTCCAGCAGGTCGTAGTCGGGCAGCGAGTCGGCGTCCACCTGGTCCGGCCGCAGCTCGGCGGACGGCGGCTTGGTGATGGTGTGCTCGGGGATCGGCGGCGCCTCGCCGCGCCGCTCGGCCTCCTCGTTGCGCCAGCGGGCGAGCCGGAAGACCAGCGACTTGTAGACGTCCTTGATCGGGCCGTACGCGCCCACCGAGTCGCCGTACAGGGTCGAGTAGCCGACCGCCAGCTCGCTCTTGTTGCCGGGCGCGAGCACGAGGTGCCCCTCCTGGTTGGAGATCGCCATCAGCAGGGTGCCGCGCAGCCGGGACTGCAGGTTCTCCTCGGCCAGGCCGGTCAGTTCGGTGGCGGCCAGGTAGGCGTCGAACATCGGGGCGATCGAGACGGTGCGGAAGTTCAGCCCGGTGCGGCGGGCCAGTTCGGCCGCGTCGTCCCGGGAGTGCTGGGAGGAGTAGCGGCTGGGCATCGAGACGCAGTGCACGTTGTCGGCGCCGAGCGCGTCCACCGCGATCGAGGCCACCAGGGCCGAGTCGATGCCGCCGGAGAGGCCGATCAGCACCGAGCGGAAGCCGTTCTTGGTCACGTACGCCCGGGTGCCGGAGACCAGCGCGGCCCAGATCTCGGCCTCGTCGGAGAGCCGCGGCGCGATGCCGGCGGTGCGCCTCTCGGCGGGGGCCGGGGCGGGCCGGTCGCCCAGCTCGGTGCGGACCAGGTGCAGCCCGTCGCCGAGCAGCAGGCCGTCGGTGTGGTCGCTGTCGGCGGCCGGCAGGTCGAGGTCCAGCACCATCAGGTGCTCCTCGAACTGCGGTGCACGGGCCAGGACTTGACCGTCCGCGCCGACCACGACGGAGTCTCCGTCGAAGACCAGCTCGTCCTGGCCGCCGACCATGTTGACGTACGCCAGCGGGCAGCCCGCCTCGGCCGCGCGGCGCCGCACCAGCTCCAGCCGCTGGTCGTCCTTGTTCCGTTCGTACGGTGAGCCGTTGACGACCAGCAGCAGTCCGGCGCCGGCCTCGCGGGCGGCGGTGACCCGGCCGCCGTCCTGCCAGATGTCCTCGCAGATCGCCAGCGCGACGTCCACCCCGTGCAGCCGCAGCACCGGCAGCTGGTCGCCCGGGACGAACCAGCGGTACTCGTCGAAGACGCCGTAGTTGGGCAGGTGGTGCTTGGCGAAGCGGGTCAGCACCTCGCCCCGGTGCAGCACCGCGGCGCAGTTCTGCGGTGACCCGGCGGGGCGGCCGAACCGCGGTGAGGCGTGCTCGGAGCGGCCGAGGTAGCCGACCACCACCGGCACCTCGCCCAGTCCGTCGTCGGCCAGCCGGCCCGCCAGCGCGACCAGGGCGCCGCGCGAGGCCTCGACGAAGGAGCGGCGCAGTGCGAGGTCCTCGACCGGGTAGCCGGTCAGGGCCATCTCGGGGAACGCGACCAGCTGGGCGCCGGCCTCGACGGCCTGCTTGGTCCAGCGCACCACCTCGTCGCTGTTGCGGGCGAGGTCACCGACCCAGGGGTCGGTCTGGCTCAGGGCGAGACGGAGAGTGGGCATGGCAGGAGTCTAATCGTCTAACTGACGCAATGTCCCGTGCAGATGGTAGGACCGGGGGTCGGCCCTGCCGCGGCCCGCGGGGATCGGCCATGATGGTGGCAATCGCTTTACGGGGTCTTTCGGGGGCCGCCCGGGCGTAACACGAGCGTAAAGAGCAGAGGTGAGACTGTCCCCATGGGCAAGCAGCAGCAGTTCGTGCTTCGGACGCTCGAAGAGCGTGACATCCGGTTCGTCCGGCTGTGGTTCACCGATGTGCTCGGGTTCCTCAAGTCGGTCGCGGTGGCGCCGGCCGAGCTGGAACAGGCCTTCGAGGAGGGCATCGGGTTCGACGGCTCGGCGATCGAGGGATTCGCCCGGGTGTACGAGTCCGACATGATCGCCAAACCGGATCCGACCACCTTCCAGATCCTGCCGTGGCGCTCGGAGACCCCGGGCACCGCGCGGATGTTCTGCGACATCCTGATGCCGGACGGCTCGCCCTCCTACGCCGATCCCCGGTTCGTGCTCAAGCGCACCCTGGAGAAGGCCTCCGAGCAGGGCTTCACCTTCTACACCCACCCCGAGATCGAGTTCTTCCTGCTGAAGAACCTGCCCGGCGACGGCACCGCGCCGATCCCCGCCGACCAGTCCGGCTACTTCGACCACACCCCGCGCGGGGTGGGCCACGACTTCCGCCGACAGGCGATCACCATGCTGGAGTCGATGGGCATCTCGGTCGAGTTCTCGCACCACGAGGGCGCCCCCGGCCAGCAGGAGATCGACCTGCGCTACGCCGACGCGCTGTCCACCGCCGACAACATCATGACCTTCCGACTGGTCATGAAGGAGGTCGCGCTGGAGCAGGGCGTGCACGCCAGCTTCATGCCCAAGCCGTTCTCCGAGCACCCCGGCAGCGGCATGCACACCCACCTCTCGCTCTTCGAGGGCGACCGCAACGCCTTCCACGAGTCCGGCGCCGAGTACCAGCTCTCCAAGGTCGGCAGATCGTTCATCGCCGGCCTGCTGCGGCACGCCGCCGAGACGGCCGCCGTCACCAACCAGTGGGTGAACTCCTACAAGCGGATCTGGGGCGGCTCCCAGCGCACCGCCGGCGCCGGCGGCGAGGCCCCCTCGTACATCTGCTGGGGCCACAACAACCGCTCGGCGCTGATCCGGGTGCCGATGTACAAGCCGGGCAAGCAGGGCTCCACCCGGATCGAGGTGCGCTCCCTGGACACCGGCTGCAACCCGTACCTCGCCTACGCCGTCACCCTGGCGGCCGGCCTCAAGGGCATCGAGGAGGGCTACGAGCTCCCGCCCGGCGCCGACGACGACGTGTGGGCGCTGACCGACTCCGAGCGCCGCGCCCTCGGCATCCAGCCGATGCCGCAGAACCTCGGCGAGGCCATCGACCTGATGCAGCGCAGCGAACTGGTCGCCGAGACCCTGGGCGAGCACGTGTTCGACTTCTTCCTGCGCAACAAGCGCCAGGAGTGGGAGGAGTACCGCTCCGAGGTCACCCCGTTCGAGCTGCGGAAGAACCTCCAGGTGCTCTGAGCCCCGGACCCGCCCGGGCCGGTCCCGCCGCCGTCCGACCGGGCGACGGCGGGCCCGGCGCCCCGGTGTGACCGGGGGAGCGGGAGGGGCTCCGGTGACAGAACGTGAAGAAGGTGTGACGTAGTGGTGGCCGGGGTGGAGAAGGCACCGGGTGAAACCGGCCGATCGCGGGCGGGGTCACGCGGACGGGTGCTCGTCCGGCGGGCGGGTCACCCCCGGGCGCGGCGCCCTGCGGGCGCGTAACCTGCTACCGAACTCCTGTCGTTCGTCCCGCAGCCGGGACTTCGCGGACGGGCCGGCGGGCGGACGGACGGAGGGGTCGATGGCGGTGGAGGAGCAGCGGGCCGGGAGCCGGGTCAGCCGGCCCGAGATCAGGTTGGTCCGGCGCGGGTTCACCGATCCCGCCAAGGCGGTGCGGCTGCTGGACGGCCCCGGGCTGGAGGGCCTGGCGGACGACCCGGTGCTGCTGGACGCGCTCGGCGCCACCGCCGACCCCGACCTCGCGCTGCTGGGCCTGGCCCGGCTGCTGGAGGCCGCCGACGAGGCCGACCGGCACACCCTGCGCGACACCCTCACCACCTCCAAGCCGCTGCGCGACCGGCTGCTCGGCGTGCTCGGCGTCTCCACCGCGCTCGGCGACCACCTGGCCCGGCACCCGCACGACTGGCACGCGCTGGTCACCTTCGAGCTGCGCGACATGCACCCCGGCCCGGCGGACTTCCGCCGGGCGCTCGCCGAGGGCGTCGCGCGCGGCCGCGACCACGGCCCGGAGAACGCGCTGCGGGTCGCCTACCGCCGTTGCCTGCTGGCCATCGCCGCCCGGGACCTCACCGGCACCACCGACCTCGCCCAGACCGCCGCCGAGCTCGCCGACCTGGCCGGCGCCACCCTGCAGACCGCCCTGGACCTCGCCGCCGAACAGGACCCGGAGGCCGTCGCGGCCTGCCGGCTCGCCGTGATCGGGATGGGCAAGTGCGGCGGCCGCGAGCTCAACTACGTCTCCGACGTGGACGTGATCTTCGTCGCCGAGCCGCGCGAGGGCGTGGACGAGCAGACCGCGATCCGGGCCGCCACCCGGCTGGCCGCCGCGCTCACCCGGCTCTGCTCCGACACCACCGGCGAGGGCACCATCTGGCCGGTGGACGCCAACCTGCGCCCGGAGGGCCGCAACGGACCGCTGGTGCGCACTCTGGCCAGCCACCTCGCCTACTACCAGCGCTGGGCCAAGACCTGGGAGTTCCAGGCGCTGCTCAAGGCCCGCCCGGTCGCCGGGGACGCCGAGCTCGGCGCCGCGTACGTCGAGGCGCTCGCCCCGATGGTGTGGCAGGCCGCCGCCCGGGAGAACTTCGTCACCGACGTGCAGCAGATGCGCCGCCGGGTGATCGACTCCATCCCGGCCACCGAACTGGACCGCCAGCTCAAGCTCGGCCCGGGCGGGCTGCGCGACGTCGAGTTCTCCGTCCAGCTGCTCCAGCTGGTGCACGGCCGCACCGACCCGGCGCTGCGCAGCGGCAACACCCTGGAGGCGCTGGCCGCGCTCTCCCGCGGCGGGTACGTCGGCCGGGCGGACGCCGTCTCGCTGGACACCGCGTACCGCTTCCTGCGCTCGCTGGAGCACCGCATCCAGCTGCACCGGCTGCGCCGCACCCATCTGATGCCCACCGCCGAGGAGGACCTGCGCCGCCTCGCCCGCTCGCTCTCCGGGCTGATCAACGACGACACCCGCTCCGACCCGGTGGCCGCGCTGCAACGCGAGTGGAAGCGGCACGCGGTGGAGGTGCGGCGGCTGCACGAGAAGCTGTTCTACCGCCCGCTGCTCGATGCCGTCGCCGAACTGCCGCCCGGCGCGGCCGGGTTGACCCCGGAGGCGGCCCGGGCCCGGCTGGAGGCGCTCGGCTACACCGACCCGGCCGCGGCGCTGCGGCACATCAGCGCGCTCGCCTCCGGCGTCAGCCGCAAGGCCGCGATCCAGCGCACCCTGCTGCCGGTGCTGCTCGGCTGGTTCGCCGAGTCGGCCGACCCGGACGCCGGACTGCTCAACTTCCGCCTGGTCTCCGACGCGCTCGGCCGCACCCCCTGGTACCTGCGGCTGCTGCGGGACGAGAGCGCCGCCGCCGAGCAGCTGGCCCGGGTGCTCTCGGCCGGCCGGCTCGCCCCCGATCTGCTGCTGCGCGCCCCCGAGGCGGTGGCCATGCTGGGCGACCCCCGGGGCCCGGTCCCGCGCGGCCGGGCGGCGCTGCAGTCGGAGATACTGGCCGCCGTCGGCCGGGCCGGATCGACCGCCGCCGCGGTGGCCGCCGCCCGCTCGGTGCGCCGCCGTGAGCTGTTCCGGACGGCCGCCGCGGACGTGCTCGGCCGGCTCGGGGAGGACCCGGCCGAGGCGCTGGACGTCGCCGGGGAGGCGCTGACCGCGCTCAACGCCGCCACCCTCCAGGGCGCCCTGCGGGCCTGCATCGCCGGCTGGGAGGCCGAGCACGGGGACCTGCCGACCCGGATCGCCGTGATCGCGATGGGCCGCTTCGGCGGGCACGAGCTGGGCTACGGCTCGGACGCGGACGTGCTCTTCGTCCACGAGCCGCTGCTCGGCTCGCTGGAGCAGGAGGCGGCCCGGGCGGCCCAGGCGGTCTGCAACGAGCTGCGCACCCTGCTGGCCGCGCCGTCCACCGAGCCGCCGCTGCTGGTCGACGCCGACCTGCGGCCGGAGGGCCGCAGCGGCCCGCTGGTGCGCACCCTGGCCTCGTACGCGGCGTACTACCGGCGCTGGTCGCACGCCTGGGAGAGCCAGGCGCTGCTGCGGGCCGAGCCGGTGGCCGGGGACGAGGACCTGGGCGCCCGGTTCCGGCGGCTGATCGACCCGCTGCGCTACCCGGGCGCCGGGGTGCCGGAGCGGGACCTGGTGGAGATCCGCCGGATCAAGGCCCGGATCGAGGCCGAGCGGCTGCCGCGCGGCGCCGACCCGACCACCCACACCAAGATCGGCCGGGGCGGCCTGGCGGACGTCGAGTGGACGGTGCAGCTGCTCCAGCTCCAGCACGGGCACGAGCTGCCGGAGCTGCGCACCACCCGGACCAGGGCCGCGCTGGCGGCCGCCGCCGGGGCCGGGCTGGTGGAGCAGGCCGACGCGGAGGTGCTGGAGGCGGCTTGGGTGCTGGCCTCCCGGGTGCGGTCGGCGGTGATGCTGGTGCGCGGGCGGCCGGGGGACAGCTTCCCGGGGGAGGCCCGGGAGCTGGCCGGGGTGGCCCGCTACCTCGGGTACGGGGCCGGGCACAGCGGGGAGCTGGTGGACGACTACCGGCGCACCACCCGGCGGGCCCGGGCTGTGGTGGACCGGCTGTTCTACGGGTCCTGAGCCGTCCCGCGCATGCGGAAGGGGCCCCACGCGGGGGCCCCTTCCGTGCGTTCGCGGCTACCGCCGGGCGCTGCTCACGGCCGGCTCGCTCCACTGCTCGGGGACGGTGACCGGCGTCTCGGCGGTCTCCCGGGCGGGCACCCGCGGCAGCCGGTAGACCCACTCCTGGTAGAGCCAGCGGGCGGCCAGGAAGCCGACCGTCAGGCAGATCAGGCCGCCGACGGCGTCCATCCAGAAGTGGTTGGCGGTCGAGATGATCACCGTCAGGGTGGCCACCGGGTACAGCAGGCCGAGCACCCTGACCCAGGTCCGACGGGCCAGGAAGAAGATCGTCAGGCCGCACCAGGTCGACCAGCCGATGTGCATCGAGGGCATGGCCGCGTACAGGTTGGAGACGTGCGCGGCCGGGCCGGAGGCGAAGGAGCCCCAGGTGTGGTGCACCGCCACGGTGTCGATGAAGCCGCCGTCGGTCATCAGCCGCGGCGGGGCCAGCGGGAAGAAGTAGAAGCCGACCAGGGCGATGCCGGTGGTGACGAACAGCACGGTGCGGGCCGCGACGTAGCGGCCGGGGTGGCTGCGGTAGAGCCAGACCAGCACGCCGATGGTGATGATGAAGTGCAGCGTCGCGTAGTAGTAGTTCATCCCGGTGATGAGCCACCCGACGCTGTCCATGGCGTGGTTGATCGAGCGCTCGACGGCGATGCCGAGGTGCTGCTCCAACTGCCAGATCCAGCGCGCGTTCCGCTGGGCCACCGCCTCCTGCTCGGGGACGGCGTTGCGGACGATCGAGTAGATCCAGTAGCTGATCCCGATCAGCGCCAGCTCGAACCAGATCCGCGGCCGGGCCGGCGAGCGGCGCTGGTCGCGGATGCGGGCCCGCAGTGCGGCGGTGCGGGACTGGGCGGCACGGGTGGCTCCGTCGGGCAGTCCGGCCGTGCTGGCCTCGGCTGCCGCGGAACCGCCACCGTGGGCCGCGTCGGCGCGCACGGCGTCGCCTCGCTGGATCTCGGTCGGTTCCCCCATGGACGAGAAGTCTGCCAGACCGCTCGTAGCCGTCTGCTCATCCTCTGGAAGTGGATTCTTCACCGGCTGTCCCCCTCCAGGGGTAGGGGGCGGATCCCACCGGGGTAGGGGGTGCGATCGGGTCTGGGGGTCACCGGTGGGACGGACATACGTTCCATTGTCACGCGCTCCGCCGTCAGGGCGTAACCGGGGTCCTCGGGACGGCCGCCGGCCAGGAATTTCCCGGCCCGAAACCGTTTCTGCATCTTGCTGAAACATATTGCAGGCCGCTAGCTTCCTGGGAAATCGATCGCCCCTTCCCCTAAGGGAGCCCCTCAGTGACCGATGTCGCGCTCCGCCCCCGACGGAGCCGTCCCCGCCGCAGACCCGGCCGCACGGCCGTCCTGCTGGCCGCCGCGCTGACCGCCGCCACCCTCGGCGGCGCCCCCGCGGCCCTCGCCGCCGCCCCGCCGGCCCCGCCCTCGGACGCCGCCCTGGCGGCCACCGCCGGGCGGCACGACCTCACCCGCGAACAGTTCTACTTCGTCCTGCCCGACCGCTTCGCCAACGGCGACACCGCCAATGACACCGGCGGCATCACCGGCGGGCGGCTGGACAACGGCTTCGACCCGACCGACAAGGGCTTCTACCACGGCGGCGACCTGGCCGGCCTGATCCAGAAGCTCGACTACATCCAGGACCTCGGCACCACCGCGATCTGGATGGCCCCGATCTTCAAGAACAAGCCGGTGCAGGGCAGCGGCGCCGACGCGTCGGCCGGCTACCACGGCTACTGGATCACCGACTTCACCCAGGTCGACCCGCACTTCGGCACCAACGAGCAGCTCAAGGAGCTGATAGCCAAGGCGCACGCGCGCGGCATCAAGGTCTTCTTCGACGTCATCACCAACCACACCGCCGACGTCATCGACTACGCCGAGCAGCAGCACGGCTACCGCTCGACCGGCGCGTACCCGACCCTCGACGCCGACGGCAACCCGGTCGACGAGACCGCGGTCGCCGACGCCGGAGCGCCCTGGCCGAAGATCACCAGGAACTCCTTCCCCTACACCCCGGTCTTCCGCACCCCGGCCGACGCCAAGGCCAAGAGCCCGTCCTGGCTCAACGACCCGGCGCTCTACCACAACCGGGGCGACTCCACCTTCGTCGGCGAATCCGCCACCGAGGGCGACTTCAACGGCCTCGACGACCTCGACACCCAGAACCCCCGGGTGGTGAAGGGCTTCGAGCAGGTCTACCAGCAGTGGGTCAAGGACACCGGGGTGGACGGCTTCCGGATCGACACCGTCAAGCACGTCGACATGGCCTTCTGGCAGCAGTGGGCCCCCGCGCTCAAGGACTTCGCCGCCAAGCAGGGCAACAGGAAGTTCTTCATGTTCGGCGAGGTCTACTCCGGTGACCCCGCCGTCACCTCGCCCTACGTCACCAAGGGCCGGCTCCAGGCCACCCTGGACTTCCCCTTCCAGGGCGCGGCCCGCTCCTACGTCTCCCAGGGCGGCTCGGCGAAGAACCTCGCCGACGTCTACGGCCAGGACTACCGCTACACCGGCGCCGACACCGACGCCTACGAGCTGCCCACCTTCCTCGGCAACCACGACATGGGCCGCTTCGGCTCCTTCCTGCTCGCCGACAACCCGGGCGCCGACGACGCCACCCTGCTGAAGAAGGACCGGCTCGGCACCGAGCTGCAGTTCCTCACCCGCGGCCAGCCCGTCGTCTACTACGGCGACGAGCAGGGCTTCACCGGCGCGGGTGGCGACAAGGACGCCCGGCAGGACATGTTCGCCTCCAGGACCGCTTCCTACAACGCCGACCGGGTGCTCGGCGGCCCCTCCGGGTCGGCCGACCGGTACGGGCAGGACGGCCGGCTCTACCAGGGCATCGCCGGCCTGGCCAAGCTGCGCCACGACAACCCGGCACTGGCCGACGGCGCGCAGATCGAGCGCTACGCCGCCGACGGCCCGGGCGTCTACGCCTTCTCCCGGATCGACGCCGGGCAGCAGGTCGAGTACCTGGCGGCGGTCAACAATGCCACCGAGGCGAAGACCGTCACCCTGGACACCTTCTCGGCGGGCATGGGCTTCGACCGGATCTACCCGGCGGCGGGGGAGCGGGTCACCAGCGGCGGCGACCGCAAGGTGACCGTCACCGTCCCGGCGCTGTCCTCCGTGGTGTTCAAGGCGGGCGGCCGGCTCGCCCCGGTCGCGGCGGCGCCGCAGCTGTCCGTACAGCCGCCCGCGGACGGGTCCACCGGCCTCGTGACGGTCGGCGCCAGGACGGATGGCGGCGGCTTCGACCGGGTGAGCTTCGCCGCCCAGATCGGCAACGGGCCCTGGCGGACGCTGGGCACGGCCGACACCGGGAAGTACGCCGTCACCCAGGACCTGGGCGCCGTCGCCCCCGGCACGGTGGTGCGCTACAAGGCCGTCGTCCAGGACTCCAGCGGCCACCTGCGCTCCGCCACCGCGAGCTTCACCACCGGCACCCCCGCGCCGAAGCCGGTGCCCACCGCCGGCGCCCGCCCGTACGCCGTCGTCCACTACAACCGGCCGGACGGCGACTACGACGGCTGGAACCTCTACGCCTGGGGCGACCTCGCCGACGGCGAGGGCACCCAGTGGCCCGCCGGGCACCCCTTCACCGGGCGGGACGCGTACGGCGCCTTCGCGTACGTACGGCTCAAGCCCGGCGCCTCGGACCTCGGCTTCGTCGTGGAGCGGAACGGCGTCAAGGACGTGGACGCCGACCGCCACGTCGACCTCGGCACCACCGGCGAGGTCTGGCTGAAGCAGGGCGACCCGGCCGTCCGCACCGCGAACCCCGGCCCGGCGAACACCCAACCCCCGAACACCGCCGTCATCCACTACAACCGGGCCGACGGCGCCTACGACGGCTGGGGCCTGCACGACTGGACCGGCGCCGCCACCCCCACCGACTGGGGCAAGCCGCTGCTGCCGGTGCGCCGGGACGCCTTCGGCGCCGTCTTCGAGGTGCCGCTCGCCCCTGGGGCGACCAGCCTCAGCTACATCCTGCACAACGGCAACGACAAGGACCTGCCCGTCGACCAGTCGCTGGACTTCGCCGTCGACGGCAGGGAGGTGTGGATCCTGGGCGGCCGCGAGGGCTACCTGCTGCCGCAGAACCCCGCCGCCTCCGCGCAGTTGGACCTCTCCGGCGCCAAGGCCCAGTGGATCGACGCGAGGACCGTCGTCGTCCCGGCGAACTACGGTGCCACGGACCAGGCCCTGGCCGGCGGCACCAGTGCCCAGCTGGTCTACGACCCGGACGGCGGCATCCGCGCCGACAAGGGCGTGCTGACCAAGTCCGGCCGGTGGATCCGGCTCACCCCCGTCGCCGGCGGGCTGACCGACGCCCAGAAGGCCAAGTACCCGCACCTGAGCGGCTACCGGGCCTTCACCGTGGACGCCCGGGACACCGCCCGCGTCCCGGCCGCGCTGCGCAGCCAGCTGCTCTTCACCGAACACCTGCCCAGCGGCGCGGTGCTGGCCGGCACCGGGGTGCAGACCCCGGGCGTGCTGGACGACCTGTACGCCGGCCGCACCGGGAAGGTGGACTTCGGCCCGGCCTACTACGACGGCAAGGTCGCCCTCTCGCTCTGGGCGCCGACCGCCCAGCAGGTGTCCGTCCAGGTCTTCGACAGCGCCACCGGGGGGACCCCGAGGACGCTGCCGCTGAAGCTGGACGACGAGACCGGAGTCTGGGAACTCGTCGGTGACAAGCGGGAGTTGGACGGCAAGTACTACCTGTACCAGGTGAAGGTCTGGGCGCCCTCGGTGCAGCGGCTGGTGGTCAACACCGTCACCGACCCGTACTCGGTGGCGCTGTCCGCCGACTCCAGGCGCAGCCTGGTCGCCGACCTGGACGCCAAGGAACTGAAGCCCGCGGGCTGGGACGACCAGGCCCGCCCGGCGGCCGTCCCGCCGGCGAAGGAGCAGATCCAGGAACTGCACGTCCGGGACTTCTCGGTGGAGGACGGCACCGTCCCGGCCGCCGAGCGCGGCACCTACCAGGCGTTCACCGAGTCCGACTCGGCCGGGATGCGGCACCTGCGGGACCTCGCCAAGGCCGGGGTGACCACCGTCCACCTGCTGCCGACCTTCGACATCGCCTCGATCCCCAAGGACAAGGCGGGCTGGAAGCTGCCGCCCTGCGACCTCAAGTCCCTTCCGGCGAACGGTCCGAAGCAGCAGGAGTGCGTGGCCGCCGTCGCCGCCGACGACGGCTACAACTGGGGCTACGACCCGCTGCACTACAACGTGCCGGAGGGGACGTACGCCACCGACGCCACCGGGACGGCGCGCACCGTGCAGTTCCGGCGGATGGTCCAGGCGCTGCACGCGGCCGGGCTGCGGGTGGTGCTGGACGTGGTCTACAACCACACCGCCGCCAGCGGCCAGGACGACCACTCGGTGCTGGACCAGGTGGTGCCCGGCTACTACCAGCGGCTCGACGCCAACGGCAAGGTGACCGCGGACAGTTGCTGCGCCGACACCGCGCCCGAGCACGCCATGATGAACCGGCTGGTGGTCGACTCGGTGAGCCTGTGGGCCCGGGAGTACCAGGTCGACGGCTTCCGCTTCGACCTGATGGGCCTGGACCCGAAGTCCACCATGCTGGACGTGCAGGCCGCGCTGCGGAAGATGACCCCGGCCTCCGACGGCGTGGACGGCAAGAACGTCTTCCTCTACGGCGAGGGCTGGAACTTCGGCACCGTCGCGAACAACGCCCGGTTCGAGCAGGCCACCCAGGCCAACATGGCCGGCACCGGCATCGCCACCTTCGACGACCGGATCCGCGACGCCGCCCGCGGCGGCAACTTCATGCTGAGCTCCGCGCCCCAGCAGGGCTTCGCCTCCGGCCTGTACACCGACCCCAACGGCTCGGCGGCGAACGGCAGTCCGCAGGAGCAGAAGGCCCGGCTGCTGCACCAGATGGACCAGCTGAAGGTCGGGCTGACCGGCAACCTGGCCGGCTACTCCTTCACCGACAGCTCCGGCAAGGCCGTCACCGGCGCCCAGGTCGACTACAACGGCGCCCCGACCGGGTACGCGGCCAAGCCGGGCGAGGCGGTGGAGTACGTGGACGCCCACGACAACACCGACCTGTTCGACGCCCTCGCGTACAAGCTGCCGACCACCACCGCGCCCGCCGACCGGGCCCGGATGCAGGCGCTCGGGCTGTCGCTGACCGCGCTCACCCAGGGCGCGGGCTTCGCCCAGGCCGGCAGCGACCTGCTGCGCTCCAAGTCGCTCGACTCCAACTCCTACGACTCGGGGGACTGGTTCAACGCGATCCACTGGCCCGATCCATCGACAGGGGCCGTCCAGGGCAACGGCTGGGGCCGCGGCCTGCCGATGGCCAAGGACAACCAGGAGCTCTGGCCCACCGCGCGGACCCTGCTGGCCGACCCGCGGTTGACGGTCGGCGCGGCCGACATCCGGGCGACCACGGCGCAGTTCCAGGAGTTCCTGCGGATCAAGCAGTCCTCGCCGCTGTTCTCGCTGCCCACCCTGGCCGCCGTCCAGCAGCGGCTGTCCTACCCGCTCTCCGGCACGCCCGGTGAGACGCCCGGGGTGATCACCCTGCACCTGGACGGCACCGGGCTGGCCGGGGCGGAGCGGGGCGTCACGGTGGTCTTCAACGCCACGCCCACCGCGCAGACCCAGACGGTGGCCGCGCTGAAGGGGACGAGCCAGGCGCTGCACCCGGTCCAGGCGGGCGGGGTGGACCAGGTGGTGAAGCGGTCCGGATTCGACGGCGCCACCGGCACCTTCACCGTGCCGGGTCGCACCGTGGCGGTGTTCGTGCAGGGTTGATTCCGCCGCAGCCCGACTCCCGGGCCCCGCACCGCCGTTCGGGCGGTGCGGGGCCCGGTTCCGTTCCGGGCGCACTATGGCCGGAACACGGTGGTGGCACGGCCGGAAGTGTGATGTGCCCTCGGGGTGCGGCGCTGTCCGGGGCCCGGTGGGGCGGGCGGCGACCCGGCGCCCTGGTCAGTCACGTCCGGTGGTGATCGAACTTTGCCGGGGGCATGAAAACCGTGTTCAAGACTTCGTCATGACGTAACACAACAGGTGGAAGGCGCTGCATACGGTTTCGGTAAATAATCGGCCAATCGGTGGCATGCATCTGTCATTAGCGCCGCGTTTACTGCCACGATTCCTCCGGCTGCAGACGAGGGGGCCCCACCCCCCGGTGCAGCTGCTCCAGTTCAGGTGCAGCGCGTCCCGACCTGCAACGAACCCTGCACGACTCGTGAGCCAGCAATCGCACCCCCGTCGCACCCGGCGGGGGCCCCCACTGCGCCGCAACCGCGGCCCAGGTTCTCTCCCACCGCGCACGCCGGGGTTGATCCCCTCGGCCGGCCGGTCGGAAAAGGAGTCCGCATGTCACGTCACGCTCACGTCCGGAAGGCGGCGGTCGTCCTGGCCGCCACCACCGCACTGCTGGTCACCGGCATACCGGTGATCGCGCAGGCGGCCCCGGACGCGCCGACCGCCGTCGCCTCCCAACAGGCGAGCCGGGCCGCGCTGATCGCCTCGGCCAACCAGCAGACCACCTCGCTCGCCCAGGCGCTCGGCCTGGACGGCAAGGAGCAGCTGGTCACCAAGGACGTCGTCCAGGACGCCAACGGCGGCCGGCACCTGCGGTACGAGCGCACCTACGCCGGACTGCCCGTCCTCGGCGGCGACCTGATCGTCCACCAGGACGCGGCCGGCGCCACCAAGAGCGTGACCAAGGCCAGCGAGGCCGCCCTCGCCGGCGTGGACACCACCCCGGCCGTGGCCGCCCCGAAGGCCAAGGAGGCCGCGCTGGCCGCCGAGCAGGGCTCCGTCGACGGCGCGCCCCGACTGGTCGTCTGGGCCGCCGAGGGCACCCCGAAGCTCGCCTGGGAGACCGTGGTCAACGGCCGCGAGTCCGACGGCACCCCGAGCAAGCTGCACGTCGTCACCGACGCCAAGACCGGTGCCGTGCTCAGCAAGGCGGACGGCATCAAGCGCGGCACCGGCACCGGCGTGTTCGTCGGCACCGTCCCGCTGACCACCACCCAGAGCGGCTCGACCTACTCGCTCAAGGACGCCAGCCGCGGTGGCCAGTACACCACCGACATGGCCAACGGCACCTCCGGCAACGGCACGCTGTTCTCCAAGTCCTCCGACACCTGGGGCAACGGCCAGGCCAGCAACCGCGAGTCCGCGGCCGTCGACGCCCAGTACGGCGCCGCCGCCACCTGGGACTACTACAAGAACACCTTCGGCCGCACCGGCATCAAGAACGACGGCGTCGGCGCGATGAGCCGGGTGCACTACGACACCGGCTACGTCAACGCCTTCTGGGACGACAGCTGCTTCTGCATGACCTACGGCGACGGCAGCGGCGACACCCACCCGCTCACCGAGATCGACGTCTCCGGCCACGAGATGAGCCACGGCGTCACCTCGGCCACCGCCAACCTGAACTACTCGGGAGAGTCCGGCGGCCTCAACGAGGCCACCTCCGACATCATGGGCACCGGCGTCGAGTGGTACGCCAACCTGCCCTCCAACCCGCCGAACTACTGGATCGGCGAGCTGATCAACCTGAACGGCAACGGCACGCCGCTGCGCTACATGGACAAGCCCTCCAAGGACGGCACCTCGGCCGACTCCTGGTACTCGGGCGTCGGCAACCTGGACGTGCACTACTCGTCCGGCGTCGCCAACCACTTCTTCTACCTGCTGTCCGAGGGCAGCGGCGCGAAGACCATCAACGGCTTCAACTACAACAGCCCGACGGCCAACAACATCACCGTCACGGGCATCGGCCGGGACAAGGCGCTGCAGGTCTGGTACAAGGCGCTGACCGCCTACATGACCTCCACCACCAACTACGCCGCCGCCCGCACCGCGACCCTGAACGCGGCCACCGACCTGTACGGCGCCAACAGCGCCGAGTACAACGCGGTCGCCACCGCCTGGGCCGCCGTCAACGTCGGCTCGCTGCCCAACCCGGGCGGGGTCAGCGTCACCAGCCCGGGCAACCAGTCCACCGCGGTGGGCGGTTCGGTCAACCTGCAGATCAAGGCCTCGGGCGGGACGGCCCCGCTGTCCTACTCGGCCAGCGGCCTGCCGGCCGGCCTGGCCATCAACGCCAACACCGGTGTCATCAC